>JBBIHP010000011.1:0-44997 GCA_037446915.1 Ignavibacteria bacterium | reverse complement strand
AGAAAAATAGAAGAATAGTTAAAATCAAAAAGTATTCTTCACCGGAAGAATTACAGATAAAAAATATTCCCGGCGGAATTCTTGCTCAAACAAAAGACAATTCCAGTATCGATGAAATTTCCCTTAAGCTTGTTACTGATAGGGAATTATCTCCCGATGAACTTTCCGATCTTAAATTTGCATGGGCTATCTGTAAGCACACTAAATCTAATGCAATTGTTTATGTGAAGAATAACAAAGTATTGGGAATAGGTGCAGGACAAACATCTAGAATTGATTCGGCAAAAATTGGAGCTGAGAAAGCAAAACAATTTGGCCATGATCTTAATGGGGCAGTTGCTGCTTCGGATGCTTTCTTTCCATTCTCAGACGGCGTTTTAGAAATTTCGTCGCATGGAATCACTGCAATAGTTCAACCGGGCGGATCTGTTAAAGATGAAGAAGTAATTAAAGCAGCAAACGGAAAAAATATTTCTATGCTATTTACTGGAATCAGAAACTTTAAACACTAAGAGGGAAAATGGGAATTTTTGATCTATTCTCAACAGATGTTGCCATCGACCTTGGCACTGCTAACACACTTATTTACATAAAAGGAAAAGGTATTGTTCTAAATGAACCCTCGATAGTTGCTTTCGATAGAAATTCTAAAAGAATTATTGAGCTGGGAAATAAAGCTAAGGAAATGCAAGGCAGGGAACATCGAGAGATTAGAGTAACCAGACCAATGAGAGATGGTGTTATTGCCGATTTCGAAATAGCCGAAGGAATGATTAGAGCATTCATTAAACGTGTAACACCTAATACGTTTGCAAGTAAAAGAATTGTAATAGCTGTGCCGAGTGGTGTAACCGAAGTTGAAAAAAGAGCAGTTAGAGATGCTGCTGAACATGCCGGGGCAAAAGAAGTTCATCTTATTGCAGAACCTATGGCAGCTGCAATTGGAATTGGTGTTGATGTTGAAGCTCCCGTTGGAAATATGATAATTGATATCGGCGGTGGAACAACTGAAATTGCTGTTATTGCTTTGGCTGGAATTGTAAATGAAGAATCAATTAGAATTGCCGGTGATGAAATGAATAATGCAATTATGCAATTCTTTAAAAAGAATTATAATCTTTTAATTGGTGAAAGAACCGCAGAAGCAATTAAATGCGAGGTTGGTTCCGCTGTTCCACTTAAAGAAGAAGTTACTATTCAGGTTAAGGGAAGGGATTTAGTTGGTGGTATTCCCAAAACTGCCGAGGTAAGTTCTGTTGAAATACGCGAAGCATTAAATGAAAATGTTGCCCAGATTATTGATGCAATCAGACAAACCCTGGAAAGAACTCCACCTGAACTCTCTGCAGATATATTAGACCGCGGTGTTATGGTTACCGGTGGTGGAGCATTACTTAAGGGATTAGATGAAAGAATAAGAATGGAGACTAATCTTCCTGTACATGTTGCTGATGATCCGTTAACAGCAGTAGTGCGTGGTGCCGGTAAGGCAATTGAAAATCTAAATAAATATTCTAAGGTGTTTATACGTAAAAGAACTTACTAATGTTTAATTTTTTACGGCGCTTTACATATCAATTCAAAGAATATTTTCTATTAGTAATACTTATTGTAATCAGTCTATCTTTTCTTGCAAGTAACGAAAAACCCGAAGTAAAAAAAATTAGAACATTCGCTTTAGGAAGTTTTGCCGCGGTTAACAATTTTCTCAATTTCTTAACCGGTGTTTTTTCAACCGATCCTTCCATCGATCAGCTTAAAGAAGAAAATGCAAGGTTAATGCTCGAATTAAATAGGCTTCGTAAACAGGGAGTCGAAAATCAAAACTTGCGTAATATGTTGTCTGTCCCTGATACAAGCAAATATGATCTTATTGCTGCAGATGTAATTTCTAAATTGGTAAATAAAATTCAGGGTAATATCATATTAAACAAAGGTTCAAATGATGGAATACAGGTTGGGATGCCGGTCTTAAATTCTAATGGATTGGTTGGAATTATCGCTGATGTGACTGATAATTTCTCTGTAACTAAGACACTATTTAATAGCTCGTTAAATATTGCCGTTACTGTTCAAAATATTAATGTTGATGGGGTTCTAAGCTGGAATGGAAGTGAACTGATAATTAAGAATATTCCTACTACATACGAAATTAAAGTTGGGGAGAAAGTTGAAACATCTGATTTCAGTACTTTGCTTCCACCGAATATACCGATTGGAATAATTTCGAAAAAGGAATCATTAGCGTTAGGATTGCTACATACAATTTATGTAAAACCTTTTGCAGATATCCGTTCTGTTAGTAATGTCTTTGTATTAAAAGTGGTATCCAGCAGACAAATAAATCAATTAGAAATGAACTTGATGAAGTAAATGATCTGGAATTTTATAAAACCGGTTTTAATTTTTATTCCTCTTGCTGCATTACAATTAGTGGTTATTCCATTAATTTCTGTTTACGATATTTCACCCAATCTTATAATTATTCTCATTATTTACTTCACTCTTTTAAATGGACAGATTTATGGAACACTGCTTGGATTTTTATTGGGATTTATTTTTGACCTGATCTCAGGCGGAATGCTGGGTGCATCAATGCTATCTTATACTATCTCTGCATTTATTGCCGGTTATTTTTATAATGAGAACAAAATTGATATCAATACAACTTCACTTCTATTTGTACTAATAGTATTTTTGTGCGGTACAATTTATTCTTTTATTTATTCGAGTATTATGAATGTGAATCCTGATGTGAGTTTACTAAAACTTTTTATTGATATAGCAATTTTACCCGGATTGTATACAGCAATATTTGGTTTGCCGATTATTATCTTCAAACCTAAGAAGGGAATAGTATGAACGATACAAATTTCGGATCGATAATAAGAAGAAGAATAATTTTTCTTGCGATAATATTATTTGTTTCGGTTATTGCATTCCGGCTCTTCAATATGCAGATACTTGAACAACCGGCTTACTCTACTAAAGCAGATGAGAATAGTGTTAAACCGATTTACCAGACTGCACCGAGAGGAGTTTTCTTCGACCGGAACTACCAGGTTCTTGTAGGCAACAAGCCATCATTCACATTAAGAATTACCCCCGCTGAGTACGATAATAAATTAACTCCATTTCTTGAAGCTATACTGGGTGTTCCCGAAGGATATATTAACCGGATATTAAAACAGAACGATCAGATATCCAAGTATATACCAAGAAGAGTAGCAAAGGATGTAAACTTTAAAGTAATTGCTTGGTATGAAGAAAACTCTTCCAAACTTCCGGGTGTTGATTATGTAATTGAAACGCAAAGGGATTATTCGTTTGGAATTATGGGTTCTCATATGTTCGGGTATAGTAAAGAAATTTCTTCTGGATTATTACAGAAGCGGCGTAATGAATATTCTATGGGCGATGAAATTGGATTTAGCGGAATTGAAAAAACCTACGAAGATATTTTACGCGGACAGAAGGGAATTCAATATGTTCTTGTGGATTCGCATCAGAAGACAATTGGCAAATATAAAAATGGAGAAGAAGACAAAACTGCTATTAAAGGTTACGATTTAGTTCTCTCAATAGATAAAGATGCCCAGTTGGTTGCAGAAGAAGCATTCAAAGACAAAAGGGGTGCTCTCGTTGCAATTGAACCATCAACAGGAGAAATTTTAGCATTTGTAAGCGCACCTGAATATAACTTACAAGATTTTGCTTCAGTAACATCAAATGAAATCTGGAATAAGCTTAATTCCAATGAAGATAAGCCGATGTTTAACCGTGCTACCATGTCAATCTATTCACCGGGTTCAACATTTAAAATGCTCTCAGCTCTTGCTGCACTTGAAGAGGGAATTATCGATACAAATTATAGGGTAAGTTGTGGCGGCGGATTTCAGTTTGGTGATCGATTCTTTAAATGTCTTCATGTTCACGGTAGTGTTAATGTTACAACTGCCATAGAAAAATCCTGCAATACATTCTTTTATCAGCTAGTACTTAAAATTGGTTTGGATAAATGGGCTGAATACTCCTACCGTTTTGGCTTTGGTAAAAAATCCAATATTGATATTCCGGAAGACAGTCCGGGTATTCTTCCAACAAGAAAATATTATGATAAAGCTTTTGGAGTTGATAGGTGGCCCAAAGGAATTTTAGTTAGTCTTGGTATCGGTCAGGGTGAATTGAGTGTTACTCCTATACAATTAGCTCAATATGCGGCGCTCTTTGCAAATTTTGGAAAATCTGCAAAGCCGCACTTCTTAAAAGGATATATTGAAACATCAACCGGTAAGTTTGTTGAGGTAAATCCAAAAACTTTTGATATTAATATCAGTTCAAAATCTTTTGATGTTGTTCGATATGCAATGTTCAAAGTAGTAAACGGTGCTGGAACTGCGGGGAATATTCGCTTACCGGATATTAACATTGCCGGTAAAACCGGAACATCTCAAAACCCGCACGGTGATGATCACGCAGTATTTATCGGCTTTGCACCTTATGAAAATCCCAAAATTGCAATTGCTGTAATTGTAGAAAATGTCGGTTTCGGAAGTGTTCATGCTGCACCAATTGCCCGGGATGTTATCAAAGCATACTTACAAAAGAATAACGCTCAACAGATTAAAAAAAGTGAATACCTGGGTTCGTTAAAAGGTGAGGAGAGGGAAGACTTTGCAAATTAATTATAAGCTACAGGATAAGTTTGATTTATCGATTTTTCTTCCTGTTCTTTTTTTAGCAATTATCGGATTAATTGCAATCTACAGCGCTACTGTTAGTCATCCTACTGCAAGCGGTAATTTCCAGAAACAGGTTTTTTCTGCTTTAGTTGCATTGATTGCTTTTTTCGTAGTCTATTCACTACCACAGCAAGTATTTAAAATGTTTTCAGTACCTGCATATGCTGTATCAATTCTGTTACTTATTTTGGTACTTTTAGCGGGTAAAACAGTTTATGGTTCAAGAAGCTGGTTGAATTTTGGTCCGTTTGGTTTTCAACCCTCTGAATTTGCTAAGGTAGCTTTAATTCTATGTCTTGCAAACTGGCTGACTTATAAGAACAGGGATATAAATAATATCAAAGATATAGGGATTGCATTATTAATAGGTTTTATTCCTATAAGTTTAATTATGATGGAACCCGATACAGGAACAGCAATTGTATTTATGATTATTACTATGTCACTTATTTATTGGGGTGGAATTAGTCTGTTCGGTTTGTTTGTTGTTTTATCTCCCGGAGTTGTTGTTATAGCATCACTATTTGGAACTGTTGTATTTCTTATTTCTCTTGTACTTGTAATAGTTGCCTTATTTTTATTTAAGAGGGATTTGTTTAACAGTGTTACTGTATTTGTAATTAACCTTGGTGCAAGTTTCTTTTTCGATTATGCTTTCAGGATATTAAAGCCGCATCAGCAAAAAAGGATTGAATCATTTCTTGATCCATCAATGGATCCGCTTGGTTCAGGTTATAATGCACTTCAAGCTAAATTAGCAATTGGTTCTGGCGGTTTTACAGGTAAAGGTTTTTTACAAGGTAATCAAACCCAGCTTCGTTTTATACCAGAGCAGTGGACAGATTTTATTTATTGTGTAATTGGAGAGGAGTTCGGTTTTATTGGAAGCATATTGGTTCTAATACTATTCCTAATTTTATTTATCCGTTTATTAAATATTTCAGGAATGGCAAAGGATCGGTTCAGTGTTCTTGTTATAGTTGGCATATTAAGTTTGATGTTCAGTCATTTTGCAATAAATATTGGAATGAATGTAGGTGTTACACCTGTAGTTGGTCTTCCACTTCCTTTCCTTAGTTACGGGGGTAGTTCGCTTGTAGTTAATATGATAATGATAGGGATTGTTCTAAATATTTATAGAAATAGAAAGCTTCACACTTAATAATGAAATAAATGAACGCTCAGCAAAAACTTAAAAGCAGAATTGAAAAAGGTTTTCATGTTTGTGTAGGATTGGATACGGATTTAAATAAAATTCCTGAACACCTTCGAAGTTGTAAAAACCCTGTTACAGAATTCAATAAAATTATTATTGAAAGTACTTATAATTATGCCGCTGCTTATAAAATTAATTTTGCTTTTTACGAGAAGGACGGAACAAAAGGACTCGATAATATTCTGGAGACATTAAGTTACTTACCCGATAGAGAAATTCTTACTATAGGTGATGCAAAGCGGGGCGACATTGGTAATACCAGTAAGATGTACGCACAATCTGTATTTGAGCATTTCAATTTCGATTCAATTACTGTTAACCCTTACATGGGTTTTGATTCTGTAGAACCATTCCTTACTTATCACGATAAACTGATTTTTATACTTGCTTTAACTTCTAATCCCGGTTCAAAGGATTTTGAAAAGTTAAAACTCGCAGATGGAAATTACCTTTATCAAACAGTTATAAATACTATTACTTCCTGGAATACTAATAAGAACTGCGGATTAGTTTTCGGTGCTACTAATCTTTCTGAATTAACAGAAAACATAAGTTCTTTTGGAGAATTACCGATACTCTTGCCGGGTATTGGTTCTCAAGGTGGTGACCTTGAAGAAGTTGTAAAAACTTTCCGCTCAATCCATAATCACAACTTTATTGTTAATGTAAGTAGAGCATTAATATATTGTGATAGTTCAGAATCCTTTGAGCAAAAGGTTAATAAGTCGATTCAGGAACTGAACGAATCCATCTCTAAAATTATTTAACTTTAGCAGTAGCATTTCCAATAATTAAATATTAACTTGAGTCCGTAATTGGGCACAGCGACATTAAGTAAGTCAGATAATAACAAACTCATTTACTATGAGTTCGGAAATAAAAATCCCAGAAAATTTGCTGTATGATATATGGCAAAAGCAATCCTACAAATCTCCTCTAAAAACAGAGACCGGCGATGATATCTCAATTTTAGATGTTGGTTCCAGAAATGAAGATTTAGCCGGACCCGACTTTAAAAACGCCCGATTAAGAATTGGCAACCTGACTTTTGTTGGTGATATCGAAATTGATTGTAACTACTCCGATTGGAAAGCCCATGGTCATAATATTGATAATAAATATAACAGTGTTATTCTTCATGCATCTCTAATAAATAAAAATCAGCAATCCTACGTCTACACTCGTAATGGCAGAAAGGTACCTTCGATATGCTTTTCTAATTTTATTGAGAAACAGTTAATAGAAAATCTGAAACTGAATATGACAGAAGAAAAGAATGAGGTCGCCGGAAAATTAAAATGTTCCTCTTCCGCTGCTTCTGTTCTCTATGAAATTAAAGAAAAGTTCATATCGAAACTTGGTGTTGAGAGATTCCATAAAAAGTGTAACAAGATTTACGACAGACTAAAAGAACTCCAGTTTCTAAACGAACTAAATATTAGAGAGCCGGTAATTGCTTACGAATTAACTTCACAATTTCACGAAAGGAAATTCCAGCATAAAGATTTTGTTAAAAAAGAAATCTGGCAGCAGCTTTTTTATGAATTGATTTTTGAAGCTCTCGGTTATTCAAAGAACAAAGCTCAAATGGTAGAATTAGCTCAATCGGCAAATATTAATTTCTTACAAAAAATTGAGACCGATGGAGTACTTGTTGATAAATATGAAGCATTACTTCTATATATAAGCGGACTGGTTAAAAAACCTGATAAAATTTCGAATAAGGATTCCAAAAATTATATCGAAAGAATTATGTTAAACTGGAATTCCGTTAAACCATTCTATGATGGCAAATTTATGGATGAATCGAGCTGGCATTTCTTTAGACTACGACCTCAAAATTTTCCAACCATTAGAATTGCTGGGGGCGCAAGACTAATCAAGGAGATTTTGCATGGAAATATGATGAATAATGTCGCTAAAAAAATTACCGAAATACATAATCTTACCGTTCTAATAAATTCTCTTCGCTCTCTCTTTGTAATAAAATCTGATGGTTTCTGGAAAACACATTTTGTGTTCGATCAGGTCACAAATGGTGACATTAAATATTTTGTTGGTGCAACCCGTGCAGATGAAATTGTTGTTAATGTAATTTTACCTTTCTTCGCAATTTATTTCGAAATATTCGGTAATCCTCAATTAACAAAAAAAATATTAAAGGTCTATTCAATTTATCAACAGCGTTCAGAAAATCAAATAATTATTGATGTAGCAAATTCATTGCAATTGAATGATCAAACACACAAGACTGTATTAGCACAGGGAATGATTGATATTTTTAGAAATTATTGCAGCAAGAATAAATGCCTAGAGTGTGAAATAGGAAAGACAATCTTTAATTAATTCTGAATTCCAGAGATCTTATTAATCTCATCTCTAATTTTAGCAGCACGTTCGTAATCTTCTTTTTCAATAGCTTCTCTTAATTGATCCTGTAATTGTGCCAATTTTGTTTCCGGAACATTTTTCTTCCGGTGTTTACTTTCAGGTTCGGGCTGACCCGGTAGATCCTGAATTTTGTCAGAGTCTTCTGATGATGGAACAAAGGAAGCTATTTTCATTACATCTTCTGCAACATAAAGTGGGGCGCCGGTTCTAACTGCTAATGCTATTGCGTCGCTTGGACGTGAATCAATTTCATTAGAGAGTGTGGCAACTTCAATTTTAACTTTTGCGTAAAAAGTATTTTCACGCAATTCGTCAATAATTATTTCTGAAACAGAACCGCCTAATATATCAATTACGTTTTTTAGCAAATCATGTGTAAGTGGGCGGGGTGGTTTAATTCCTTCCATTTCAAGTGCTATTGATTGGGCTTCGAAAGATCCAATAATTATTGGCAATCTCCTTACCCCATAAACTTCTTTTAAGAGCAATGCATAAGCTCCGCCAGCAGTCGGGCTGGCGGATAATCCTAATATTTCAACCTGAATCTTATTCAATTCTTATCACGTTTTAATTTTTTTTATTTCTTCAATCATTGCCGGAACTACCTCGAAAATATCTCCAACAATTCCGTAATCTGCTATCTGGAAAATTGGTGCGTCTTTATCTTTGTTAACGGCAACAATATATTTAGAAGACCTCATTCCTGCTAAATGCTGAATGGCTCCCGAAATTCCGAGCGCAATATACAAAGTTGGCGAGACAGTTTTTCCGGTTTGACCAACCTGTTCACTATGAGGACGCCAACCGGCATCAACAACGGCACGGGATGCGCCTGATGCAGCACCTAACAATTGAGCCAATTCTTCAACAAGATTAAAATGTTCTGCACCTTTCATTCCTCTTCCGCCCGATACAATGATTTCTGCTTCAGCTACATCTAATTTACCTTCCGATTTCTTTATCTCAACAACTTTTGTTGTGAGATCCGGATTATCAACATTAACACTTGCAATTTCAGCTTTAGATTCGCCTACCATTGCTGCAGTAAATACGTTTGGTCTTAGTGAGAATATTTTAACAGTACTGTTCAATTTAACATCCAGTAATACCTTACCTGCATAAATTGGTCTTGTCGCAATTATTTCGTTGTTCTGAATATCAAGAGAAATACAATCCATTGCTAATCCGGCATCAAGTTTTGCAGCTATTCTTGGTGCAATATCTTTACCGAGACTTGTATTAGGAATTATAATAATTGAAGCACCGGTCTCTTTTGCATAATCACCAAATAATTTTGAGTATGCACTCGGAGAATAATTCTGCAAATCGGAATTCTTATAATGTATTACTTTATTAATTCCGTAATTACCAATTGATTCCAAATTATCTATTTCATTACCAATTACAATTGCTTCAGATTCACATGAAAGTTTGGATGATAAATCATAAGCAGTTTTAACTGCCTCTAGGGATGCTTTTTTAATTTGCCCGTTTCTTTGTTCCAATAAGACTAAAATTTTATTTCCCATATTAACCTCTATATTACTTTAGCTTCTTCATGAAGCAGTCTGATTAATTCCGGAACTGCGGTCGCATCGGTTCCAACAATTTTACCGGCTTGTTTAGGTGCTGGTCGTTTCATTGTTACAACATCAACAAAATTAGCTGCAGTAGCTGCCGGTTTTTCTTCAATTACCTTTTTCTTTGCAGCCATTATTCCTTTTAAGGATGCATAACGCGGTTCATTCAAACCTTTTTGAGCAGTTATTATTGCCGGTAATAATGTTTCAACAACTTCTTTTCCGCCTTCAATTTCTCTCTCTGCAATTACTTTATTTCCTTCCAGCTTAAAATCGACAACTACGGAAATACAATTATAACCTAATAATTCTGCCGCCATTTGACCAACAACTGAGTTATCAAAGTCCACAGATTGTTTCCCAAAAAATACAAGTTCGGCATTCTGGGTTTTAATTTCCTCAGCTAATGCTTTTGCAACAGATAACGAATCCCGGTAGGAATCATCTTTAAGCAATACAGCATTATCAATACCCATTGCTAAAGCTTTGCGTAAAGTTTCTTTATTAGCTTCTCCGCCAAGACTAATTGCAACAGTATCCCCGCCGGATTTTTCTTTTGTCTTTAATGCCTCTTCAATTGCAAATTCATCGTATGGATTAACAACATAAGTAACACCTGTCTGATCTATTCCTTTACCGTCTCCGGTAATATTAATTTTAGCTGCTGTATCGGGCACGTGACTAACACACACGGCGATTTTCATTAATCCTCCTTAAAATTATTTTATCAATAATCATTTTTTAGATTTTCGCACCAAAATATAAACAAAATTTTTTTTTAGGGAGCAATTTTATAATTTTATATGTAACTATGGTTTAAATTATGTCACTCGAAAAACCAAATGGAATTATTGAACCCGAAACTACTGATGAGACTACTGTTGGTCTTCCTTATAAAGTAATATTATTTAATGATGATGTCCATTCTTTTGAAGAAGTAATAAATCAGTTAATCATTGCAATAAAATGTTCATTCGAAATTGCACGGTCTCTTACATTCGAAGTTCATGTAAAAGGAAAAGCTATTGTCTATACAGGCGATTTAACAGAATGTTTAAAAGTATCTTCAGTACTGGAAGAAATTGCCCTCCACACGCAAATAGTATCTTAAAATAGATTTTATATTTCACTTTATTCTGATAAGGATTATAATTCCGTTAAATTTGATTATATTTCAAACCCAATTTTATTAGAAATTATAAAAACGAGATAAATAGATGCAGATTGGATTAGTCGGTTTACAATTCTCCGGTAAGACATCTTTATTTAATACACTTTCAAAGAGTTCATCTCAAAGTGCGGGTCAAAAAGAGGAAGCTTCTGTTGAGGTTGTAAAAATACCTGATTCAAGGTTGGATAACCTCTCTAAAATATTCAATCCTAAAAAACTGGTTAATGCTACAATCGAAGTATTCGATATACCCGGGCTTCGAATGTCGGAAGATAATAAGGTAAAGATTACATCGGTATTTTTGAACAGTGTTCGTAATAATGATGCCCTCTTTTATATTATAAGAGCTTTCAAAGATGATTCAATACCCCATCCAATGAATAAAATTGATCCGCTAAACGATATTAAATTTCTTGAAACCGAATTTTTATTATCCGACCTGGCATTTTTAGAGAACAGACTCGAAAAATTGAAGAAGGATGTTCTTAAGTCGAAAGATGAAAAAGTAAAGAGAGAGATGCCTTTAATTGAAAAATGTTTTAATCATTGCGAAAAAGAACTTCCACTCCGTTCACTTGCTCTTGATGAAAATGAATTAAAACTATTAGGCGGGTTCCAATTATTAACATTAAAGCCGCTCGCAATTGCAATCAATTTCGACGAAGCTTCAATTCCGGTAGTTGATGAAGAAATAAAAAAAGTAAATTCTGAATTACAGAAATCGCGCGCTACAGTTATTCCATTCTTTGCAAAAATAGAACTGGAACTATCGCAAATGAATGATGAAGATCAGCAAGTATTTATGAAAGATTATGGCATAACTGAATCTGCACTTACAAAAATTTTAAGAACGTCTTACGAATTGCTGGGACTTCATTCATTTTTTACTGTTGGCGAAGATGAATGCCGTGCATGGACAATCAAGAAAAATTTTAATGCTCAGCAAGCTGCCGGTGTAATTCATACCGATTTCTTTAACAGATTTATTCGGGCAGAAGTGGTTCATTACGAAGATTTTATTAAACACGGTTCGTTTAATAAATGCAAAGAAGCCGGCGCATGGCGTTTGGAAGGGAAAGAATACATCGTAAAAGATGGAGATATTTTAAACATCAGACATAATTAAAAAGGAAAGTCTTTGAAAAATACAGGTATTAGAAATCTTGCTATTATTGCTCACGTCGATCATGGAAAAACTACATTAGTAGATTACATGTTAAAACAAACAGGTGCATGGAGGGCAAATCAACAGGTTGATAAAAGAGTAATGGATTCAAATCAACTTGAAAAAGAAAGAGGTATTACAATTCTTGCAAAAAATTGCAGCATCTCATATAAAGGTATTAAAATCAATATTGTCGATACTCCCGGGCATGCCGATTTTGGGGGAGAAGTAGAACGGACATTGCGAATGGTAAATGGCGTTCTGCTTTTAGTAGATGCTGCCGAAGGTCCTTTACCTCAAACAAAATTTGTTCTTAAAAAATCTCTGGACCTTGGTTTAAAACCAATTGTTGTTATAAATAAAATTGATAGAAAAGATGCTCGTCCAAACCAGGTACTTAATGAAGTGTTTGATCTCTTCGTTTCTCTTGGTGCAAATGACGAACAACTCGATTTCCCGTTTGTTTATGCAATTGCTAAACAGGGAATAGCTAAACTTCAGCTTGAAGATGATGTTAACAATCTTGAAGTTCTTCTTGAACAGATTGTTAAACATGTCCCTCCTCCAAATGTTATTGATGAACCTTTTAGAATGCTTGTAAGTGCTATAGATTATAACGATTACCTCGGAAGAATGGGAATTGGTAGAGTTAATAGCGGTAAAATTTCTCTTGGTGATCCCGTGGTATTAATTTCAAGAGACGGAGCAAAATATGAATCGAAGGTCTCCAAACTTTATGTGTTCGAAAATATTAAGAGGATTGAAGTTGATGAAATAATTGCCGGCGATATTGGTGCAATTGCCGGACTTGAAGACGTTGATATTGGTGATACTATTTGTCATGCAGCAAATCAGGAACCTCTTCCATTTGTTGATATTGATGAACCAACTTTAACAATGAATTTTATAGTTAATAATTCTCCATTTGCCGGTCAGGAGGGAAAGTACGTAACCACAAGAAATCTAAGTGAACGACTTTCAAAAGAATTGAAAACTAATGTTAGTCTCCGCGTTGAAATGACTCAATCCCCTGATGTATTTAAAGTTAGTGGAAGAGGAGAATTGCATTTGGCAATACTTGTTGAAAATATGCGCAGAGAAGGATATGAATTGCAGTTAAGCAAACCTGAAGTAATAATGAAAAAAATTGATGATGTTATGTGCGAACCATTTGAGCATGTTATTATTGATGTACCGGAAGAATTTGTTGGAGTTGTTATTGAAAGGTTAGGAAAGCGTAAAGGTGAAATGAAAAATATGCTCTCCTTTAACGAGAACACCCGGCTTGAGTTCATTATTCCTGCCCGGGGTTTAATTGGCTACCGTTCGGAATTTATGACGGATACAAAAGGAACAGGAATACTCCATCACAATTTTCATGGTTATGAACCTTTCAAAGGTGAAATAAGCAGTAGAACAAAAGGTGCATTAATATCCATGGAAAATGGAATAGCTTCATCCTATGCGATGTGGAAACTTCAGGAGAGGAGCCAGTTTTTTGTTGAATCTGGCACAAGAGTTTATGAAGGTATGATTGTTGGTGAAAACTCAAAAGAAAATGACATGCGGGTAAACGTATGTAAGACAAAGCAGCTTACGAATATGCGTGCTTCAGGTGCAGACGAAGCAATCCGACTTGAACCACCACGTCTACTTACTCTTGAAATGGCTATTGAATGGATTAACGATGACGAATATGTTGAAGTTACTCCGCAGAATATAAGAATAAGAAAAAAATATCTTACAGAACTAGATAAAAAGAATGCTCGACTTGCAGAAAAACAATTTGCATTATAACAGAATAGGAGTGGAGGCATTATGAAAGCAATAGAAGGTTTAGCCCCGGCTAATTTATGGAACCGGTTTTATGAAATTAGTCAGATTCCGCGTCCATCTAAACATGAAGAACGTGTTCGGTTATATCTAAGAAATTTTGCCGGTCAGAATAATCTTTCGTTTAAAGAGGATAGTGTCGGTAATATTGTTATAAACATTCCTCCTAAACCCGGTTTCGAAAAAGCACCTGTTGTTGTTCTTCAAAGCCATATTGATATGGTTTGTGAAAAAAATAAAAATACAATTCACGACTTTAATAATGACCCTATAAAATTAATTAGGGAAGATGAGTGGATAAAAGCTGAAGGAACAACACTTGGAGCAGATAACGGAATTGGTGCTGCGGCTGCTCTTGCTATTGTGAATGATGATGGATTTAATCACGGAGAAATTGAATTGCTTTTTACTGTTGATGAAGAAACAGGTCTTACGGGTGCTAACAATCTTGAACCTCAGTTTATAACCGGCAAATATCTATTAAATCTTGATTCCGAAGAAGATGGAATCTTTTATGTCGGTTGTGCCGGCGGAATGGATACTGTTGGAACTTTGAAAATAGATTATGAGCAAGTTGATGATGCATGGAGTCCCTATACAATTTTTATCAGCGGTTTAAAGGGCGGTCACTCTGGAATTAACATTGGCGATAAAAGAGCAAATGCAGTTAAACTCTTAGGTTTCCTGCTCAATAAATTAAAAGTAGTGGACTATTACATAGGTGCAATTTCAGGAGGATCAAAAAGAAATGCAATTGCACGTGAAGCTGAAGCAATCATATATATTAAAAATGAATATGAAGCTGTATTGCGTGAATACATAAATGCATTCTCTCTAGAATCTGTATTAGAGTATAGAGCATCGGATGGGGATATAAAAATTTCAATTGAAAAATCAGATACTGATACTTCCTCAAAAGTTTTTACAAGGGAATTTGCAGACAAAATTATAAATCTTATTATTGGACTCCCGCATGGTGTTATCTCTATGAGTATGGAAATTGCCGGTCTGGTTGAGACATCTACTAATTTAGCCACAGTTGTAATGGAAAATGATCAGATTAAAATTGGAACGAACCAGCGAAGTTCAATTGAATCTGCTAAACGGAATATTGCAGCGTCTGTAAAATCTGTCTTTGATCTCGCCGGGGCAAGTATAGTTGTAGGGGATGGTTATCCCGGATGGCAACCAAACCTCGGATCAAAATTGTTAAAGTTATCTAGTAAAGTTCACATGGAAATTTTCGGTAAAGCACCTGAATTAAAAGCGATTCATGCTGGGCTGGAATGTGGAATATTAGGTGATAAATACCGCGGGTTGGAAATGGTTTCATTCGGACCAACAATAGTTGGCGCTCATTCTCCTGATGAGAAAGTTAATATTCATGACGTTGAAAAATTCTATCGCTTACTTAAAGCAATTTTAGTAGAAATATCTAAAATGAAATAGAGCGAATAATCCTTAATTTAATTAAGATCCAGTATTCCTGAAAAAGTGGTTATTTCAAATAAAAAATAAAGTGGTATTCTGTATGATATTTTCTAACTAAAAAAAAGAGTCAATATGAAAAAAGAACTGAAACTTTATAACGTCCCGGGTATTGAATCAATTCAGGATATGCTCATTCAATCATCCCGAAAATTTGGATCTAAACTTGCTCTCGAAGATTTGAATCCGACACCTATTAGCAAAGTAACTTATCGCGAATTATTAGACCACGTATTAAGATTTGGCACTTCACTTAAGAATCTTGGACTAAAAGAAAGAGCTCATGTTGCAGTTATTGGCGAGAATAGAGTTCAGTGGGCAATAACATATTTAACGGCTATGTGTTTCAACTATGTAATTGTACCTATTGATAAAAATCTTACTACGAACGAAATTATGAATATCATGCATGAATCCGATTCGGAAGCAATTGTTTTTTCGAGTTCTTATGCGGGAATAATGGCTGAAGGTAAATCCTCGCTTAAGAAAATGAAATTTTTTATCTGTATGGATGATACGGGTGAAGATAAAGAATTTCTAAATATGCCTAAGTTAATTTACCAATCAAAAGAAGTTTCTACGGATGAACTCCCCAAAATTAACAATGAGGAGCTTGCAGAAATTATATTTACTTCAGGTTCTTTGGGACGTGCAAAAGGTGTAATGCTTACTCAAAAGAACTTGGCAAGTAATCTTATGGATATGGTTAGTATGGTACTGATTGATGAAAAGGACAGATTCCTTTCTGTCTTACCAATGCATCATACATACGAGTGCACTTGCGGACTTCTGTGCCCGTTGTATTGCGGTGCATCAGCTCATTATGCAAGATCATTAAAAACCGTTGTCGATGACATTCAAACTGTAAAAGCTACAATCCTGTTAGGTGTTCCGCTCCTTTATGATAAAATGTTCAGAAGAATAATAAAGACAATAAAAGAAAATAAAGTTAAATCTGTTGTTGTACCTCCGCTTGTAAAATTAACAAATCTATTTGAATCAGCAGGTTTGACAACCTTAAAGAAAAAAATTTTTTCTGAACTACACCATAAATTTGGCGGAGCGGTAAGAATTTTTATTGCTGGTGGTGCCGCGCCCGATCCTCTTGTTGCTAAAGGACTACGTGAATTCGGATTTACATTTATTCAGGGTTATGGATTAACAGAAACTTCACCAATTCTTGCATTAAATCGCCTTGATAGTTTTAAGGATAATGCAGCAGGAATTCCTCTTCCTTCGGTTCAGATCAAAATTTATAGACCGGATGAAAATGGAAGCGGGGAAATCTGGGCTAAAGGTCCAAGTGTTATGCTTGGCTATTATAAAAACGAAAAAGTTACTAATGATGCTTTTGAAGATGGTTGGTTTAAGACTGGTGATATTGGTTATGTTGATGATGAAGGTTTCTTACATATTAACGGAAGAAAGAAAAATGTTATAATTCCCCGTGGTGGAAAAAATGTATTTCCCGAAGAGATAGAAGACATTCTTAACCGGAGTCCGTTTATTCTTGAATCCCTTGTCTTCGGCGAAAAAGATTTGAAACAGGATGAAATTATTGCGGCACAAATTGTTGCCGATGCTGAAGCTTTTATTGAATATTCTGAATCGAACAAAGAGAGCATTACAGATGAACTGATTAATAAAATAATTCAACAGGAAATTGAAAAGACTAATAAACAACTTGCTGCACATAAGCAGATTAAAAAATTCTATATAAGAGAAAAGGAATTCGAGAAAACTACTACTCAAAAAATTAAAAGATACCTTGTTGGAAGCACTGATACTCAGGATTAAGTTCCTTATATGAGGTTGTTTTCAAAGTAATAGTTTAGTAACACCAGGTTAAATGGCAGTGCGTTTCTAAAAGTATAAATGCCAGTCTTCAACAATCTCTGACTGGTATTGAGTAACTTTTAAGACAACCTCAATGGAATTTGTCCTCAATAGAAAAATATTTTATGAAATTTAATATTATCAAAATAGGAATTACAGGTAACATCGGTTCCGGAAAATCAATTGTAAGTGATTTTATTGAAAGCAACGGTTACCGTGTATTGAGATCGGATAACATTGCCAAGGACTTAATTGCAAAGGATAAATTAGTAAAGCAGAAGATAGAGAACCTCTTCGGAAAAGATATTTATAATAATGGCAAATTAAATACAAAGCTGTTAGCCGAAAAAGTTTTTAATAACAGGAAAAATGTTAATCTTATTAATTCGGTTGTTCATCCGGCAACGATTAAAAAGATTGAAGAATTAATTGCGATTGAATCCAAACAATCCAGAATGATTTTTGTTGAGTCGGCATTAATCTTTGAAGCGAAAATTGAAAAAATGTTCGATTACACAGTCCTGGTCTATTCTGATAAAAAGCATAGGGTTAATAGAGTGATGAAACGTGAGAATGTTAACGAGAACGATGTAACCAGACGTATGAAATTTCAAATAGATGACGACAAGAAAAAAAATAAAGTTGATTTCATAATCGATAACAATTCAACTGTCCAAAATTTGCACAATAACATTTCGTTTTTACTACGAATATTGGACTCAATAAGCAAATCTGCAAATCAGGATATGTAGATCCTTCCTTGATTTATAGTTGGTCTTGGGGTAATTTTGACAAAACATTTTTCAATTATAGGTGCTACAGTGAACCCGATCAACAAAGCAATCGTTTCTTTTGTAAAATTATTACCAAAACCAGTAGTTTATTTATTTGCTAAAAAGTATATCGCCGGCGAAAAATTAGATGATGCCGTGCGTGTTGTTAAAGAATTGAACGAAAAAGGTATTATTGCTACTATGGATGTTTTAGGCGAAGCAGTTACTTCTAAAGCTGAATGTGAACAGGCGAAAATAGAATGCTTACAGGTACTTGATGTTATCGATAAGCATAAGCTTAACTCTAATCTTTCGCTAAAACCGACACAATTGGGACTCGTTATCGATCCTGAATTTTGTTATCAGCAAATTTCCGAGATACTCGAACGTGCAAAATCTTATAACAATTTTGTCCGGATTGATATGGAAGATTCTCCAACAACAGATGCAACAATAGCGATGTATATTCGCTTAAGAGAAAAGTACAATAATGTTGGTATTGTAATCCAATCATATTTGAAACGAACTCTAAATGACGTTCAAAAAACAGAACTTGCCGGTACAAATTACAGACTTTGTAAAGGAATCTATATTGAGCCGGAAGAAATTGCATACAAAACAAAACAAAAAGTTAGAGACAATTTCCTGGATGTTCTTAATTATTTACTGGATAACGGAAATTATGTTGGTATTGCTACCCATGATGATTACCTGATTAATAATGCTTATGAAATGATAAAGAAAAAACAAATACCTAAAAACAAGTTTGAATTCCAGATGCTATACGGAGTTAAAGAAAGGTTGAGAGATAAAATTAATGCAGACGGCTACAAGTTAAGAATTTATGTTCCGTTTGGTGATCATTGGTATAAATATTCAATCAGGCGGTTACAGGAAAATCCTAATATGGCATGGCATATTACTAAGAGTATTCTAACATTTAATTAATTTTTTATTTGAAAGAGATAATTGCAAAATAGAATGAATGTACTAGGAATTGAAACATCTTGCGATGAAACTTCGGTTGCAATTATTTCTGACAATGTGTTAAAGACAAATTTAATTTCCTCTCAGGATTTTCATAAAGATTTTGGAGGTGTAGTTCCCGAATTATCGAGCAGGGCGCACCTCCAGATTTTAATGCCGATTATTAAAAATGCTCTTTCTAAATCAAACATATCACTTGATAAGATTGATCTAATTACAGCTACAGCCGGGCCCGGTTTGATAGGCGCATTACTGGTTGGTCTTACTTTTGCCAAGAGTTTAGCTTACTCGCTCAAAAAACCGTTCATACCAGTTAATCATATCGAAGGACACATTTTTTCAGGATTTTTAATGACTGAAAAACCGGAGTTCCCTTATCTCTGTCTTGTAGTTTCCGGTGGTCATACTTTGTTGCTAATTGTTAATAGTGATACTGACATTCAGAAATTGGGAACCACAATAGATGATGCTGCCGGTGAAGCATTCGATAAAGTTTCCAAGTTGATCGGTTTAGGTTATCCGGGTGGACCTAAGATTCAGTCGATGGCTGAGAACTATCAATCAGACCTTATTAATTTCCCGATAGCTCAATGTAAAAGAGAATTTGATTTCTCGTTTAGCGGTTTGAAAACCGCAGTACTTCGTCATATCCAAAAAAAATATGGAAGTTGCGAACAAATTCCAGCAGATGATTTACCAATGATTGCGGCTTCATTTCAAGCTTCCGTTGTAAAAGCATTAGTGAACAATGTTCGAAAAGCTGTTGAGAGATTTCACGTTAGTTCCATTAGTCTGGTTGGCGGAGTTGCTGCTAATAAACATCTTGGAAATGAACTTGAATTGCTTGCACATAAGTATAACAAGAAGCTTGTAATTCCTTCTCCGGAATTTTGCGGTGATAATGCTGCTATGATTGCTTACAGGGGATTAAAGCTTTTTAATTCCGGATTGAAATACAATCTTGATTACAATGCTTACCCAGGTTTAAGCGACAATACTTTCATCAAACCCTTTCTTCAATAGCAGAATTTAACACCGGACAATAATGTATTTGTGAAAGCTATTTCAATTTGACTGTTTCCTATAAAAAGAAAATCAATATATTTCAGCAGTTAATCGGGATAAGTATTGCACAACAATAAAATAGCCGGCTTAAAATCAATTCTATCCAGAAGAGAGATTATCTTCATAGTAATCTTCTTCTTTTTTATACTTGGCTTATTAGTCTTTACATTTTTCTTTCCGAACTATTATGATCAACAGGAACCTGTAAAAATAGAAGTTAGAAAAGGGGAAACTCTTTCTCAGATCTCCGATTCACTCTATCAGAAGAAAATAATACCAAGTAAAATAAACATGAAAATTGCAGCAATAATTTATGGTGCGGAAAGAAAAATAAAAGCCGGGCGCTATAATATTCCTAATGGATTGAGCTACTTACAATTGGTTGAATTGCTAATTGAAGGTGCATCCGATGCCGAAGTACTTGTTACTATTGGCGAAGGTATCTGGCAAATGGACCTTGCCAAATTGCTGAAGGAAAAACTTGATATTGATTCTGCAAGGGTAATTGAATTAAGTAGAAGCCGTTCTTTCCTTAATGCTTTGGGTGTTGATTCTGATAACTTAGAGGGATATCTGTTACCAGAAACTTATTATTTTTATACACATAGTTCTGCCGAAGAAATTTTAAGGAAACTTGCTTTCCAGATGAATAGAATTTTTGACGATCCGAAAATAATTGACCGGATGAAAGAACTAAAAATGAATAAGCATCAGGTATTAACACTGGCATCAATCATTGAAGCCGAATCGAATCTGTTTAGTGAGTTCAAAACTATTTCCGGTGTATATCATAACCGTTTACGTAAAGGAATGTTACTGCAAGCTGATCCAACTGTTCAATACCTTATTCGTGAACGGAGAAAAAATAAAATTTATTTCAAAGATCTTGAAATCGACTCGAAGTATAATACATACAAATATGCGGGGCTTCCACCAACTCCTATTAATAATCCCGGTAAAGATGCAATAATGGCTGCTCTATATCCCGAATCAAATAAATACTATTACTTTGTTGCTAATGGTCAGGGTGGGCATTATTTCTCAACAAATATGAGTGAACATAATCGTAATGTTCTAAAATACCGTGAATGGCGGGCTAATCAGAAATAAACTGAATTTCTTTATGATGAGAATTAAAATTTCCTTTAAAAATATTTTTAGGCGCACCTTTCTTCTGTTTACAAATATTTTGTTCTTTTCCAGTTGTGCAAGTCAATTGCCGCCGGGAGGAGGCGATATCGATAAAATACCTCCGGAAATTATCAGCGTCTTTCCCAGGAATGCTACTCTAAATTTTTCTGATAATTATTTTGAAATGAAGTTCTCTGAATATGTTGATAAGAGATCTGTTCAGGAAGCAATATTTATTTCTCCTCCATTAACTAAAAGTCTTCAGTATGATTGGAGTGGAAGAACTTTAACTGCATACTTTAGAGATACATTAAAGGTAAACACAACTTACACAATTACAATCGGTGCAGATGTTGAGGATTTGAACAACAGAAATAAAATGTCAGAACCATTTTCGTTTGCATTCTCTACCGGTGCAAAACTTGATAGCGGTAAAATATCCGGTAGAATCTATGACAATGACCCAAGCGGAACAATGGTATTTGCTTACCTTAAAAAAGACGATGAAATTGATCCGGCTTCTCAAAAACCCGATTATGTTTCCCAGGTAGGAAAAAATGGAAAATATACTTTGGTCGGTTTAAGCGAAGGGGAGTATAATGTATTTGCTTTCCGGGATCGGCTTCGGGATTTGTTGTTCCAAATGAATGAAGATGAATTTGGTGTTCAGTTTAAGGATTTGAAAATTACTGACCAAATAGATGAAATTACCAATTGCGATTTTTATTTGAATAGGATGGACACAATACCGCCAAGGTTAAGCAGTGTAGTAATGCTGGATCGAAATCATTTCTTAATTGAGTATAATGAACCGATTGATAGTTCAAAAACTTCTGCGTCAAATTTTTATCTGTTTGATTCCACAAAACAATCCCGCTTCAACGTCAGTTATTTTTTTAAAAGTGATGCAAAAATACGCAACTACTACCTTGCTCTTAAAGATTCGCTTATAAAGGGGAACAATATTACTCTGGTATGCAATAATATTACTGATTTGCAAGGTAATGTTAATAAGTATGAAACATTTTCAATTACTCCTAAAGCCGATCCTGATACAATACCTCCGAAATTGCAGAAAATATCCGGTAACATGCCCGGTGATAAAGTCGATTTTGAAAATCCGGTATTGACATTGATGTTTAATGATGGATTCCCGATGAACAATATCAACGAGGCCATATCTGTTGATGATGGTTCCGGTAAAACATTATCTCATAAAATTGAATTGAAAGATGATGCTTCCTTCGATGTAAAAATAGTAACTAAGCTTAAACAACGAAGTGATTACTTTCTTAAAATAGATTTAAGTAAATTCATTGATGTTGCCGGTAATAAAGTTGATTCTACATATAAACATAAGTTTACTACCAATAGCGAACTGGATTTTTCCGGTGTGGCGGGTAATGTTAAAAATGCTGATGAGAATATTGACCTTTATGTAGAATTGAAAAGCATTGGTAATGATAAAAGGAATTACATCAATAAGGTAAACAAGGACAAAACTTTTAATCTCACTAAAATTCTACCCGGTAAATATTTACTAAGCAGTTTTACCGACAAAAATAAAAATAAAAAATACGATAGTGGTTCAGTTAAACCATTCATTTATGCTGAGAAGTTTACTTTTTACCCCGATACTCTTAATCTTAGAGCACGCTGGCCAGTTGTTGATGTTGGAATTGAATACTAATCGTAAAGATAATATTTTTTTGAGAGCGCTCTGAATGATTTAATATCCTTCCTCAGGTAAGATTTTATATCATCAAATTTATACCTCTTTGAAAAATCGAGTCTAATCTTATCGGTTCCCATTACCTTGTCAAACATTTTCAATCTGGTTGAATCGGCCAATTCAAATATTTTTCTTGCTGGATATAATTTGTTATGTATCTCCATAAAATAGAATTGAAGGTCTAACAGATTTACTTTATGAAAATCAGTAATGTGAACCTGAACTCCGTTCAGAACTTTATCAAGCCAGATCCCATAATTTGTTTTGTATGAAATAGGTCTGAATTTCACTCCTCGTAAATTTAATGCATTCAAATAAGCTGAAAGAGTATCGGCATTGATCCATTCTGCTGCAAAAGTTTGAAATGGCAGTGTGTATGAAATTCCAATCGATATAGTTACTAATTCACCAAGGACACCTGAGCTTACAAGATAAAATGGAGTCAAACTATACGGAACGTTTGTTGAAGTTGGTACCCAGATTAAATCTGTATCGTCGTAGTGCATCCATCTTTTCCATCCAACCATTTTAATCACATTAAGCTTGCATTTAACTTTGTTAGTCAGCATCCCTTCTTCATTTAACATCTTTGCTAATTCACCGCATGTTAATCCATATACGTAAGGAATTTTATACTGGCTTACGAAAGAAGTAAAACCATCTTCAACAACATTCCCTTCAATTCTAATTCCTCCTAAGGGATTCGGTCTATCCAGTACAATAAACTCTTTATTGTTCTCTGCTGCAGATTCCATGGCAAGTCCAAGCGTACTTATATAAGTATAAGATCTGCAGCCGATATCCTGAATATCATAAACTAAAGCATCAACGTCTTTAAGCATTTCCGGAGTAGGTTTGTTCCGTTTTCCATAGAGCGAGTAATATTTAATGCCCGTAGTACTATCAATAAAATCGTTTATTACTTCTCCGGCTTTGCCTATGCCTCTAAATCCATGCTCGGGACTAAATACTGCAACCAGTTCAACATTTTTTGCTTTTGAAAGCAGATCGACAGTTGATTCTAATTTTTTATTTACACCGGTTTGATTTGTAATGAGTGCGATGCGTTTATTTTCTAAGATAGAAAAATCGTCTCTTTCAAGAACATCTATTCCTTGTAACACTCTTTGATTCTGTGCAGAATTTATATCCAGGAGAATAATAAACAGTATCAGGATTTTTTTGATCATGCCGGTAGAAATGATTTGGTTATTATTTCTAACATTTGTGCGGATCTTTTATCAATCTCTTCGAAAATAATATTTGCACGCTTCCTTATTTCTTCTGCAATAGTCTGGTTGCTTAATGAACTGCAATTGATGAGTACATTTAAATAAGCTCCCTGAACTGATGTTCGTGTAAGAGCTATTGCAACACCGGCATCGGAAAGTGAATTTTTATTCCCTTTATCAGCGATTGATTTTAATATTGGAAGCAATTCATAACATTTACGCATTACTTCCGATGGTACCTCGGCAGCATTAATTGTGGCTTCTTCAATTTTAGAATTGCGTACTTCTTTTTCTTCCTCCAATTCCTTTGGAAGTTTAAATGCTTCCATAACTTTATCGAATGCTTCATTATCTTTTAGGGCGAGTTCGGAAAACTCTTTCTGATAAATTTCCAATTTATTCTTAAGAGAAATCATTTCCTGTTCAACATCAGCATATTTCTTTTTACCAATAGTAAGATTACATACCATAGTACCTAAACTTGATGCAAGAGCTCCGCATAAAGCTGCTACATTTCCTCCGCCCGGTGTTGGAGAACTAGATGATAATTCATCAAAATACTCTTGCAAATTCTTATTTAAGTTCATTCTTCCTCCTTCTTTATAAAAACCTTCTGTAAGGTTAGATCATGTATTCAATTATTTTTTCTTCCGGCTTAAATGGATTTAGTGAATTTAATCCAAGGTGATCAATTGCTGATTGGACTAATTTCTTTTCATCGGTTTCCTTGCTATCTGTATAATATCTTCCGGCTTGGAGCAATGCTTCCAATGGAACCAGCCCTACAATTTCACTTCCATTAACTTCCACGCCTAATCTATTAGCTTCTTTCTTAACCTCTTCGAATGCTACATGCATTGGAGTAATATTGTAGTTGGTCAAATTAATTGAGACTTGAGTACAATTATATTTTTCCAAAGAAACGCCCATCCCTTTGAATTCTTTTAACCTACCGGGTACTTTTATTGTTTTACCGTCAACCTTTATCAAGTTACCATTTTCATCTCTTTTTGAGTAGCCGCTCTCTCTAAGTATTTCAGCAATTTCTTTAGAGTATTTTACATCGGTCGAATTTATATTAACATTATAAGCAATAAGGAAAAATCTTGAGCCGGTTACAATTGCACCAAGTCTGGGATTAAATACCGGTTCACCGTAATCAGGTGCCCAGTTCGGATCTTTCAATTTTGCTTCAAAACCTTCATATTCGCCCTGACGAATATTCGATAAACTTTTTCTTTCCGGAGTTCTTGCTGCCGATTCATATAAATAGACAGGTACATTTAATTCTTTCGAGATTATTTCTGCAAATTTTTCGGATATCTTTACACACTCTTCTGTCGTAACATTAGATACAGGAACAAAGGGGACTACATCAATTGCGCCGAGTCGGGGGTGTTCACCTTTATGTTTTGTCATATCAATAAATTCGGCAGCAGCTTTACATGCATTAACAGCGCCGTTTAATATTCCTTCCTCGTTTCCGGCCAAAGTAACAACAACACGGTTATAATCGGCATCCGGTTCAAGACTTAGTAGTTTTACATTTTCTGTTTTGTCGATAGCTTCTTTAATTGCATCGAATGTTTTTACATCTTTACCTTCACTAAAATTTGGAACGCATTCAATAATTTTTTGCTTATTTGTTGTCATTATTACTCCGGATTTCTTTTGTAAATAATTTCACCATTCTTGATTGTTATTTCGTTTAGATTTTGTCCAATGTTGTAAACAATTTCTGAAAAGTCTTCAGCCTTAAATAATGAAAAGTCGGCTTGTTTATTTATTTCGATACTTCCGGTTCTCTTGCTAATATCAAGTGCTTTAGCAGCGTTAATAGTTACACCGCTTATCACTTCTTCTGCAGTCATTTTCATTTTTAAAACTGCAAGGCTCATAATTAAATGAATGTTGGGTATATTTGAAGAACCGGGATTATAGTCGGTTGACAAAGCAACTATAGCATTATTATCTATTAATTCTCTTGCAGGTGCAAATTGGCAATCGAGAAAGAACGAAACACCGGGTAGCAGAACAGCAACTGTTTCGCTATTACTCAATTTTTTTATGTCCGTTTCTTTTATTACTTCAAGATGATCAACAGAAAGGGCATTGTGCTTCAGTGCAACATCAAGCCCGCCAATATTATTAAACTGTTCTGTATGAAGTCTTATCTTATAACCAAGTCTTGCTGCTTTAGCAAAAATCTGGTCTACTTCGTTTGCGCTGAATGCACTGCTTTCGCAAAAAGCATCAATGTATTCTGCAAGTCCGTTCTGGATTATGAAAGGGAGTAATTCATCAGAAATAATTTTAAGATATTTTTTATGATCGTTTTTATATTCCGGTGGAAAAGTATGTGCACCAAGAAACGTTGGAATAATTTCTATTGGTAATGTTTTCTTAAAATAATTTATTACTTGTAGAAGCTTTATCTCATCATAGTAACTCAATCCATAACCGCTCTTGATCTCCAGTGTAGTAACACCCTGAGAAATAAACAGGTCTATTCTCGGTTTAATAATTTTTATTAGTTCTTCAAATGATGATTGACGGACAGCTTTTACAGTTGATATTATTCCACCACCTGATTCTGCAATCTGTTCATATGTTGCACCATTTAATCTCATTAAAAATTCATTCGATCGTGAACCTGCAAATGCAGTATGTGTATGGCATTCAATTAATCCGGGTAAAACAAGATATCCTTCACAGTCAATAATCTGATCGAATTTGTACTTCTTAACACTGGAATTCGGGATAATGTCCTTAATAATTTTATCTTCGATAATTATCGAATGGTCGTTTAGCGGTAAAATGTTTGTTGCATCTTTACCGCGTTTGTAGTTTTTACCCTTTGAATCGACAGTAATGATTTGAATGGGCGATTTTAGCAATTTTCTCATATGGTAAATTATTTCCGGGTTAATTCATTCTCATCTCACTTTCAAAAATAGATAATTCAGGACTTTATTTTCTATTCTTTTTGTTCAAAAGCTTCAATTTTAGTATTTTTACCCTATTGAAAAGTAAGGGATAAACCAAAAATGCCTTCAAAGTATAAAATCCTCTTTGTCACATCAGAAGTAGTTCCATTTATTAAAACAGGTGGGCTGGCAGATGTTTCTTCGGCTTTACCCCAAAAATTACAGGAATTAGGTCACCAGGTTAGAATTATTGTTCCTAAATATGGTGCAATAGACGAAAGGAAGTATAAAATTCATGAAGTGGTAAGGTTAAAAGATATAAAAATAAATATCGGTGAAAAGGAAGTAGTATTTTCTCTCCGTTCGTCATTCTTAATCGGTCCTAAAACACGTGTTCAAATTTACTTTTTAGATAATCCCGAGTATTTTGGAAGCCGTCATTCTCTTTATTCTGATCCTCTTACAGGTGATGATTACCCTGATAATGATGAAAGGTTTATACTCCTTTCGAAAGCTGTTTTCGAATTAATTACCAAATTGGGATGGGCTCCCGATGTAATTCACTGTAATGATTGGCAAACAGGATTGGTTCCCGCTTATTTAAAAACAATGTATGCAAAAGATCCGTTATTTACTCCGATAAAAACCTTGTTTACAATTCACAATTTAGCTTTCCAGGGCAACTTTACCAAACCTACTTTTGCTAAGACCGGATTGCCTAAGGAATTAGAAAGTGAAAAAGGGGCTCTTCATAAAGGTAAGGTTAACTTTCTGAAAACCGGATTAGTCTATTCTGATATGATTACAACAGTTAGTGAGACTTATGCAAAAGAGTTATGTCATAAAAAAGATTTTGGTGCAGGATTGCAAGATGTATTATGTAAAAGAAAGAAAGATATGTATGGAATAATTAATGGAATTGATGAGACTATCTGGAACCCGGAACTCGATAATAAAATTGCTCATAAATATTCTGTTAAAAATCTTGAATTCAAAAAAGAAAATAAAAAAGCTTTAGCTGATAATTTTGGATTTAAGTATGACGAAAAGGTCCCGGTAATTGGAATGATTTCCCGTCTCTTCGAAGATAAAGGATTGGATCTTCTAGAAAAAGCACTTCCTCAGTTAATGAAGCTTAATATGCATCTTATTCTTCTTGGCACGGGTGATAAAAAATATCATAAGCTTTTTACAAGCGCTGCTTCAAAGTATCATAATAACTTCTCATGTTTCATCGGTTTCGATGAGGAATTAGCTCACCTAATTGAAGCTGGTTCGGATATGTTCCTTATGCCTTCTAAAATTGAACCTTGCGGATTGAATCAAATGTACAGTCTGATGTATGGAACTGTGCCTATTGTCCGCAATACCGGTGGATTAGCCGATACAGTTCAACCATTTAATCCGAAGAGCAAAACGGGAAATGGTTTTACTTTTGAAAAATATACCGCAGCAGATATGATTGCTGAAATTAAAAAAGCAATTAAGATTTATTCGACCGATAAAGAAACATGGCAGACAATAATGAAAAATGGAATGAAATCGAATTTTACCTGGCTGAACTCGGCAAAAAAATATCTTGACCTGTATAAAAAACTTACCGATTAATTAATGCAACATCATACAGTTTTTTTAGACAGGGACGGAACGATAAACTACGATACAGGTTATATCAAAGACCCCGATTCAGTTAAATTATATCCCGGTGTTGCAGAAGGAATAAGAAGGTTAAAGGATCAATACAACTTCAAGATTGTTGTAATTTCTAACCAAGCCGGAATTGCTTACGGAATTCTTACTCACAATGATGTTGATGCTATTAATAATAGAATCAATAGTATGTTATCAGATTATGGAACCGGCATCGATAATTTTTACTATTGTCCTTTTCATCCTGATTTTAATTCCGAAGAAGATTCAAAATGTAGGAAACCATCTCCGCATATGATTGTAAAAGCTTCGATGGATTTGAATATTGATCTAAGCAAATCATATATGGTTGGAGATAAGAGCATAGATATATTATGCGGAATAAATGCTGGTGTTAAAACAATCTTAGTTAATTATAGCGGAGATAATACAGAAATTAATGTCTTGCATAATCTTGAGAAAAAGCCCAATTTTGTAGCCGCTAATTTCAAGGAAGCTTGCGATTTTATTGTTAAAGATTTTTTGGAGGAACGCAGTTGAATAGATTTTTGAAGTTGTCTTTTATTCCTTTTCTTATTCTGATTTTTGCCAGATGTAACGAAGAACCAACATCAGTTGGTTATAATTTATTACCTGAGGATGGCAAAATTCAGTTTAAGCAGCTCGATTCAAAGGAAACACCAATTAACCAGTCATCTTCTTCTTTCGAAGCCAAAATTAAACTTGGAACTTCACCTTATATTATTTTAGGAAAAAATTCTCATCTGGAGTCGGTAATACTTATGCAATTTTCACCTGCATTTGCTGACTCAATGGTTATTTATTATAAATCCAATAAGGTAAAAATAAAGAAAGCCTGGATGGAAATGAGGCGGGCTTATAAGCTTGGAGATGAAACTCAGAATTTCGACTTTACTTTACATCAAGTAAGAAAGAACTGGACTTCAACTGGATTCGATAAAGATAGTCTTGCTAAACTTACTTATGATTCAAAAGATGTTGCTTCTTCAAAAGTTCTTGTAGATACTTTATTGAAATTTAATATTGAACCTGAAGTAATTGAACAGTGGCTTAAGTATAGAGTTGATACTCTTTCTGCTCCAAAGAATTATGGATTGTTGATGAAGCCCACTGCCAATACTCAAAGGTTTATTGGTTTTATTGCTTTTGGAGAAACTATTGTTTCGGATTTACCTACACTAAAAATTCAATATGAACAGAATTCCAAAGTTGATTCACTCTTCTCTACTCCTTACATGGACGTTCACGTAGTTACAGGTTCGTTTCTTAAACAACCGGAGAATATCTATCTTCAAGGCGGATTGACGAGTAGAGGATTTTTATCATTTAATATTGCATCTCTTCCGAAGGACATAATTATAAATAGTGCCAAGCTTGAACTTACTATCGATACACTTAAATCTATCAATGGACAACCATTGTCAGATTCAATAGATGTAAGAGCCCTAAAAGACAGTGTTAGCAAAGAATTATCAGGGGATAGTTTAATTGTATCTGTACTTAAGCGAGATAAAAATATCTATAGCGGTGAAATTACATGGCTTATTCAAAAATGGATCTCTTCGAGTGAGACTAATGCAAATCAAGGTATGATGTTATCTTTGACTGATGAACAAAGATCATTAGCACGGCTTGCAATATTTGGAAGTAAAGCTGCTGACATAAATAATAGACCAAGACTAAAAATTGTATACATACAAAAGAAATAACTGATGAAAATAAAACAGATCATTGTATTCTTATTAATTGTATTGCCGGCTCAGGTTTTACCTTCCGGAGGTTCAATTTATTCGCGGTTTGGATTGGGTGACTACTTTTTTTCATTTTCTGCAAGAAGATTAGCATTGGGAGAATTAGGAATTGCTACAACCGACGTCGATTACTTAAATTATCTTAATCCCGCCAGCTGGAATAAAATGAGACTTTCCAGGTTTGAAACTGGAATAATAACTCATGGTAATGATATCTCATCCAATAGTGAATCAGTATTTCATGTGCAAACAATTTTTTCCGGAATGATGTTCGGATTTCCTATCGATAGAGAATTAGGTTTTAGTTTTGCAACTGGTATCGTCCCTTATTCAAATGTTAATTATGATGTAACTTTTGATGAAACTGATCCAATAGGTGGTTCATATACTTCCGGATATAAAGGTGACGGCGGTTTATCCAAAGCCTTCCTTGGATTCTCCTTTAGACTACCACTTGAATTTGCTATTGGTGCCTCACTGGATTATTACAATGGCAAAATTGAACATCTTTCTTCAGTAGCTTTCGGACCTGAATCAGAATTGATAAGCGCATCCTTCTCTCGTAATTATAGTTATAACGGTTTAGGATTTACAATGGGAATAATTTCACCTAATATCGCGCTGTTATTCGGTTCAGAAGCAGTTAAGGATCTTAGAATAGGAATTGTGTATTCTACAAAATCGAGAATGAATACCGATACTACAAATGTTTCGTCAACATTATTAGGTGATATAGAAACTTCTACTGGTTCGATGAATACAAATCTACCGTCAAGATTTGGTGCGGGACTTTCATTATCCCTTAGCAATGGATTAAACTTTACTGCAGATTATTTATTTCAGCAAACAAGTAAATTTGATGCTGGAGGAAGAACACTTAATGTTATGAGAGACTTAACTAAATATAGTTTGGGTGTTGAATACCGGAACCCCGAATCCAGATCACAATCTTTCTGGGAACAGGTTATGTTAAGAGGCGGTTTAAGCTTTGAGCAGACTCAATATACAATAAATGGAAAGGGTATTGATCAGATCTCATTATATACCGGTTTTTCAATGCCGATTGGGTTTGATAATACACTTGATTTAGGATTCCAGTTCGGGAAAAGAGGTACAAAAGAAAATAATTTATTAAGTGAAAATTTTTATAAATTTTCCATAACTTTGAGCATCGGAGAGCTTTGGTTTATCCAAACGGAAAGATAATTAATAGAAGGAACAATACATTGAAAAGAAAATTTTTATCATTGGCATTAATACTTGGATTTGCTTCCAACCTTGTTATTAAAGCACAAAATGATCAAGCTACTTTCAGCTTGTTCAATGAATACCATAAAAACAAGGATTTTGTAACTGCTATTGATTATGGCTGGAAAATTATTAACTCTGATCCTACTCAATGGTTGCGTTACAAAATATTTCCTAAAATGGAAAACATTCTCTGGTATATGCATGATAGTATGAAAGTATCGGAAAGTGAAATTAAAATGCTGAATGATACCATAATTTATTTTTATAATCGTGCAATTAAATATGAACCCAAAAATGAAAGTTATTACACTATAAGAAAAGCATACGTGATGGAGACTTGGCTCAAAACTAACCCAGATGAAACAATTAAAGCTTATGAATATGCATTATCACTCGATTCAAATATAGATAACTTTTACAAAGACCGTTTAGGCATGCTTTACATTGCAAATGCAAGTGATAATAATGACTATAAACTGAAGGCACTTGACCTTTATTCAAAACTTGCAGAAACAGATTCTGACAATCCTATGTGGAATCAGAAACTTGAAGGTATTGCTGAAGATATCTCGGAACTTGTAAGCATTACAAAAAAATCATGGGAATTTGATAAAGAGAATCTCGAAAAAGCATGGAAATATGCTTCTACATGTTTAAGAGCCCAGGATTATGAACAAGCAAAAATTCCGCTTGAGTTTTTAACTTCAAAAGCACCAGAGGTTATTAATTACTGGAAACAGCTTGCAAGTGTTTACGAAAAACTTGAAATGAATGATAAAGCAATTTCAGCTTATAAGAAACTGATCGACTTGCAGCCCGATAACAGAGATAATTATATTAACCTTGCTCTTATATATAAAAGATTGGAACAATTATCTGTATCAAGAACTTATTTGCAAAGGGGAATGAAAGTTGATCCTAACTGGGATTATCCTGTATTCATCGAAGCACAATTATATGAACAGGGAGCCCGACTTTGCGATTTCGATTTTATGGCTAAATGTGTTTATTTACTTGCAGTTAATACTTACCGTAAAGCTGCTTCTATGGGTGGACAATTTTCTTCTACATCAGCAGAAAGAGTTAAGGCACTGCAAAATTCAATACCAATGAAAGAAGATTATTTCTTTAGAAAATTGAAATCGGGTGATACTGTAAAAATTGAAGGTCCTTGCTATTCATGGATTGATAGAAGTGTAACTGTTCCTTAATAAATTGTTCAATAAAATTTTCAGGTTCATATGTTTAATTATCTTTCTGTAGATGGCGAAGTTTTGAATGTTGCTAAACTTGAATTAAACCGACAGGAAACCCACCTCGAATTAATTGCATCCGAAAATTTTGTAAGTCCGGCTGTTCTTCAAGCAGCCGGTTCTGTTTTAACCAATAAATACGCAGAAGGTTATCCTGGCAAAAGATATTATGGCGGATGCGAATTTGTTGATATGGCAGAAGATATTGCACGCGATAGGTTGAAAAAACTTTTTGGCGCCGAATATGTAAATGTTCAGCCACACAGTGGTTCGCAAGCTAATATGGCTGTTTATATGGCTTTGCTTAAACCCGGCGATACAATCCTCGGACTTAGTTTGGACCATGGGGGACATCTAACCCACGGTTCATTGGTTAATTTTTCCGGACAGATTTATAAAGCTGTTCCATATACATTAAACCGTGATACAAAATTATTAGACTATAATTTAATTGAAGACCTTGCCAAGAAAGAAAAACCAAAACTAATTGTAATGGGTGCAAGTGCTTACTCGCGTGACTGGGATTATTCAAAGTTTAGAGAGATTGCAGATAAAGTAGGCGCATTATTAATGTGCGATATGGCTCATCCGGCGGGACTTATTGCAAAAGGATTATTAAACAATCCGCTCCCTTATTGCGATGTTGTTACATCTACAACCCATAAAACTCTTCGCGGTCCGCGTGGTGGAGTTATTCTTGTTGGTAAGGACAAAGAAAACCCTATGGGCATTAAGACAATTAAAGGTGATAGATTTAAATTAATGTCGGAAGTTTTTGACGGAATGGTAATGCCCGGAATTCAAGGTGGACCATTGATGCATGTAATTATGGCTAAAGCTGTTGCATTCGGCGAAGCACTTCAGGATTCTTTTTCTGATTATACTAAACAGATTATTAAAAATGCAAAGACCTTAGCAAATGAATTAATTAATTATGGATATGATATTGTTTCTGGCGGCACAGATAATCATTTAATGTTAGTTGACCTTACAAAGAAAGAATTGAGTGGTAAAAAAATTGAAAATGCTCTTGGAATGGCGGCTATAACCGTTAATAAAAACATGATACCATTTGATACTAAGAGTCCGTTTGTTACAAGTGGAATAAGAATAGGAACTCCAGCCGTTACAACTCGTGGTATGAAAGAAAATGAAATGAAATTGATCGCTCAATTTATTGATAGAGCAATTAAAAATTCGGAAAATGAGTCTGAACTTAAGGAAGTTAATAAAGAAGTAGGATTACTTTGCTCAAAGTTTCCTCTTTATCCTCAGCTACAAAATAGTTAAGTGGGTATTGTGAGCAAAAAGGAAAAATTGCAATCCCCAAATTCCACTGAAGGCGAAATTGAAATGTCATTTCTCGAACACCTCGAAGAATTAAGGTGGAGAATTATTTACGCATTAATTGGGCTTGTAATCGGTACAATAATCGCGTGGATATTCATCGATTTTTTCATCAACCAGATTTTATTACTTCCAGCTCAACAATCTAATCTCAAATTACAGAACTTACGTCCGTTCGGACAGCTCTTTTTATTCTTCGAAGTTGCATTAATTATAGGCCTGATACTTAGTTTTCCTAATGTTGTGTATCATCTCTGGAAATTTATTTCACCTGCTCTTCGAGAAAATGAGAAAAAATATATTTCCGCAATAGTTATTTTTACTACTCTCTGTTTCTTAGCCGGTGTTCTGTTTGCATACTTTGTTATGCTTCCGCTTACACTACAATTTGCAGCTCAATTCGGTTCACCTGAAATTGCAAATAATTTTTCCATTGATGAATACTTCTCAATTATTCTAAGTGTAATTATTGGTGCGGGAATAGTTTTCGAGTTACCGATGCTATCGTTTTTCTTATCCAAGATTGGAATACTTACCCCTAAAATAATGCGTAGATATAGGCGCCATTCAATAGTTGTAATATTAATTCTCGCTGCATTATTAACCCCGGGTACAGATCCGGTTTCCCAAATACTATTAGCCATTCCATTGGTTTTCTTATACGAAATAAGTATTTTAGTTTCAAAAATATTTCAAAAGAAAGATTGAAAATAAATTCACTCTCCGAAATTACTCATCTGATTCAAAATGAATTGGACCAGTTTAATGTCTTATTCAAACAATCTCTTAAATCGAAAGTAGGATTGCTCGATTTAGTAACACGTTACATTCTTAAACAAAAAGGGAAGAAAGTAAGACCGGCTCTTGTTCTTCTTTCCAGTAAACTTGCCGGGGAAGTTAATGAAAGATCTTACAGAGGTGCTATTCTTGTAGAATTACTACATACAGCTACACTGGTTCATGATGATGTTGTTGATAATGCTGAGACACGGAGGAGTTTTCCATCCATCAATGCTGTCTGGAAAAATAAGGTAGCAGTATTAATGGGTGATTATCTGCTTGCACGTGGATTAATGCTTGCAGTAGAAGGAAATGATTTTGATTTTCTTAAAGTAATTACAAACACTGTTAAAAGAATGTCTGAAGGAGAGCTACTTCAAATTAGTAAAACAAGAAAGCTGGATAATGATGAAGAAACTTATTTCAGAATTATTTCTGATAAAACAGCCTCGTTATTAACTACATGCTGCGAAATTGGTGCAAGAGCTTCTACAAGTGATGAACAAAAAATTCTGGCATTAAAAAATTACGGTGAAAATCTTGGAATTGCATTCCAGATACGGGATGATATTCTTGATTATATTGGTACTACAAAATTATTTGGCAAACCTCTTGGCGGGGATATAAGAGAGAAAAAGCTTACACTCCCCTTAATTTACGCTCTCAAAAATTCATCTTCAGATGACTCGAAGCACATAATCAAACTTATAAAAAATGGCGGTAAAAAACTTGATGTAAAAGATGTAATAGAATATGTTAAAAAGAGCGGTGGTATTGATTATGCAGAAAAAGTTTCAAGAGAATATGCACAAAAAGCAATTGACAGTTTAGCTATATTTGAAAAGTCTGATATCAGGGTTGCACTCGAATCGCTTGTTCAATTTGTTGTTGATCGTAATACTTAATTAATATCAAAGGGTCTTAAAAATTTTTTATAATAGGAATTTTTATAAAGAAAAATTTTTTGTTTTTTGATCCCATTTCTTATCTTAGCTCGTGGAATTTTAAAAAAATTCTACGGCATGTCTTAATTAATAAAATCTAACAAATCTGGTATTGAACTCTTTCAGTAAAAACAGGAAATGGGTTTAATTACTTACGAAGGGACTTTATTATAGGGCTTAAATGAAAAAGACTGTTCTTGATTATGCATTAAAAATCCGCCTACCATTAACACTATTTGTAATAGCAACAACATTTGTATTGACATATTACATCTCAAGACCGGAGAGAGACGGTATAGGATATACACCCGAACAACCGATAAAATTTTCTCATAAACTTCATGCCGGTGCAATGGCAATTGATTGTCAGTATTGCCATACTGAAGTTGGTAAAGGAAGGCATGCAACTATCCCTTCTGTTAATGTATGTATGAATTGCCATTCAGTTGCACGCAAAGATAAACCTGAAATTGTAAAACTAACACAGTATTATGAAGAAGGTAAACCAATCCCCTGGAAGAGAATTCACAAAATTCCTGATTATGCATATTTCAATCATAGCGTTCATGTTAATAAGGGTATAGATTGTGCAAGTTGCCATGGCGATATAAAAGAAATGGAAGTTGTTGGGCAGGTAAGACAATTTACAATGAATGCATGTTTAGATTGTCATAGAGAACCTCATAAGAATTTACCGTATCTGGAAAAAGTAAATAATGGTCCCGATAACTGTTGGGCATGTCACCGCTAATTTTGTTGGAGCAAAGTATGAATATTAAAAAATATACAAGGAAGAATTTTTTTAGTACAGTTGGTAAAGGATCATTATACGCTTTTCTTGCATCAGCATTGCCAATAAAACTTTTTGCCTCTGTAAAGAATAAAGATAAAATTAACATACAAATTCATCCTAATGCTGTTAAAAGAAATAATAAGGTTTAGCAAATGAATGAGAACCGGAATTCAAAAGAATTGAAAAAAGAATACTGGAAGAGTTTAAAGGATTATAATAACGATCCGGATTTATTAAAAATAAAAGCCAATGAATTTTTAGAAGGTGTAACAGAGGATTTTGATGAATCGAAATTATCCGGATTATCGAGACGGAGATTCATTGCTCTTTTAACCGCTTCAACTGCATTTGCTGCTACAGCTTGCACAGACTACCGTGATAAAGGTGAAATAATTCCATACAACAAACGCCCGGAAGAGATAAAACCAGGTAAAGCAAATTATTATGCATCAACTTGTAATGGATGTGCTCAATCATGTGGAATTTTAGTTAAAACACGGGAAGGCAGACCAATAAAAATTGATGGCAACCCCGAGCACCCAATTAACAATGGAAAAATCTGCTCTAAAGGTCAGGCAAGTATACTCAATCTGTATGATCCCGAAAGATTAAAAGAACCTCTAATTTCCGGAAGGAAGTCCGGCTGGGAAAATATTGATAAAGATGTAATTACTCTTTTAGATAATGCAAGAAAGAATAATAAAGAAATCGCAATTGTAACCAGTAAGGTAATATCTCCAACTGTTAAAAAATTATTAGATGATTTTAAGACGAAATATTCTTCAACCAAAATTTATTCTATTGAATTGGTTGGCGATAAATTAAGAAGCGAAGCATGGTTCGAATCTTATGGTAGTTATAATTATCCCGCAATAAAATTTGATCAGGCAAATATCATTCTTTCATTAGACTCTGACTTCCTTGGAAATGAAGGTAATTTTATTGAAAACATGCAAAAGTATTCAAGTAAAAGAGATGTAGTAGATAAAGTTAATTTTAATAGACTCTATGTTGCCGAAGGAAGAATGAGTGCCACAGGTATGATGGCTGATTATAGAATTAGTATTTCTCCTGATAGACAATATCAGTTTGTAATGATGCTTATTAAGGAAGTCTTAAAATCAGGTTCATCAATTAACCTGAGCAATGATATTATTAACAGGATTAATAGTACCAATACAGATTTGAAAATTGACAGATCAAAAGTAAATCTTTTGTTAAAAGATCTTATTGCAAATAAAGGTAAGTCGATAGTATATGCCGGAGATACTTTATCAAAAGATGTTCAGGTTGCGGTTAATTTCCTTAATGAGATTTTAGGCATTACAGCTTTATATGATTATTCAAGTGTATTCAAAACATTTATACCGTATGCAAAGAACGAAGAAATAATTAAATTAATTGATTCAATGAATAATGGAAATGTTGACGTTGTAATTCATTTAGACACCAATCCTGTGTTTATACTTCCCGGTGATATGGGTTATGAAGCAGCACTTAAAAAAGTTTCCGGCGCCATTTCATTAACTGAATCCGAAAATGAAACTTCTGCAGTCTGTAAATTTGTATTACCTGTAAATAACCAGTTAGAAAGCTGGGGCGATTCAAATATTAGAGCTGGCGTTTATAGTTTACAGCAGCCGGTTATTGCACCAATATTCAATACACGACAAAAAGAATCAGTTTTACTTACATGGATAAGCGGCGATCCTTCCGTATATAAAGATGATCTCTACCATAAATACTTAATCAATTCATTTAATACCGGCATCTATTCGGCTATAAAAAATTCAGCTGATGAAAAAACATTCTGGTATTCCGCATTACATGATGGATTTATAACATTCAATGAAGAGAATAAAATTGCCAACTTTAATTTCAATTCACTGACAAATCAAAGTAATTTTATTGAAACCAATGGTTACACGCTCCATTTAACGGAAGGTTATTTTGTTGGCGACGGCAGATTTGCAAATAACGGATGGTTACAGGAAGTCCCACACCCGGTAAGTAAAGTATCATGGGATAATTATGCTTCAATTTCACCTTTGCTTGCTAAAGAGCTGAATGTTGATATGGATGATGTAATTGAATTAAGTGCAAACGGAAAAACTTTTAATGTACCAGTTGTTGTTCAACCCGGTGTAGCTGAAAAAACAATTAATATCGAATTAGGATACGGCAGAACAGTTGTTGGTGATGTAGGCAAAGGTGTTGGCTTCAATCCAATCAGTTTAATGAGTAAGAATTTATCATCATCACCATTTGTAATAAGTAATATTACTGTTAAAAAAACCGGTGATAAACACAAACTCGTATCAACACAAGAGCATCATTCACTGGATGATACATTTGTAAAAGACTTTCACAGAATAAGAAAAATTATTCAGGAAGGAACAGTAGAAGGTTACAAAAAAGACCCGCATTTTCTGCATCATGAAAAGCATGATATTTTCGGAATAACACGCGAACACAAATACACAGGTGTTAAATGGGCAATGTCTATCGACTTAAATAAATGTACAAGTTGTACCGCGTGTGTTACCTCCTGTAATGTTGAAAATAATATTCCTGTTGTAGGTAAAGATCAGGTTGAAAGAGGAAGAGAAATGCAGTGGATGCGAATTGATAGATATTATTCCGGGACACCGGATGATCCGATCGTAAGTAATCAACCGATGCTATGCCAGCATTGCGATAATGCACCTTGCGAAAATGTTTGCCCTGTAAATGCAACCAATCACAGTCCCGATGGCTTAAACCAGATGGCATATAATCGTTGTGTGGGAACAAGATATTGCTCTAATAACTGTCCTTATAAAGTTAGACGATACAACTTTTTTGATTTCAGGGATCATTTTGCCGATGAGTATTATCAGAATAATTTAACTGCACTGGTCAACAATCCTGAAGTAACTGTTAGATCCCGTGGCGTTATGGAAAAATGTACTTTCTGTATTCAAAGAATTATGGAAGCCAGGTCCGATGCAATTACTGAAGGAAGAGAATTAAAAGGTTCTGATGTTGTTACTGCTTGTCAGCAAGCCTGTCCTACCAATGCAATTGTATTTGGAGACATGAACGATCCCGAATCCAAAATTTCCAAAATGCGGGATCATAATCTTGCTTACCATGTTCTGGAAGAATTGAATATAAAACCAAATGTTACATATATAGCAAAACTTAGAAATACTCATCCGGAGGGTAATTAGTGAGCGTTGTTGATTATACACAGGAATTATCGGTTGTAGAAGGGAAGCCGGCATTACGTTCCCTCGATGATATTATTTCCAAACCATTAGAAACCAGGCCGGATAAAAAGTTTTACATTGCTCTGTCGATAACTCTTTCGATGCTCGGACTCTTTGTTATTGGACTTGGATTAACATTCTGGTATGGAATAGGAATGTGGGGTAATAACAATCCGGTTGGATGGGCATTCGATATTGTTAATTTCGTATTCTGGGTTGGTATTGGTCATGCCGGTACATTAATCTCTGCAATTCTTTTTCTGTTCCGGCAAAAGTGGAGAACTGGAATTGCAAGATTTGCAGAAGGGATGACAATCTTTGCGGTAATGACTGCATTATTATTTCCATTAATACACGTTGGCAGACCCTGGCTTGATGGATGGTTAATGCCATATCCAAATCAACACGGGTTGTGGGTTAACTTTACCTCACCTTTGCTGTGGGATGTTTTTGCAGTATCCACATATTTCATGGTATCGTTAATATTCTGGTATGTAGGATTAATACCCGATTTTGCAACTCTAAGGGAAAGAACTTCAACAAAAATTAAGAAAGTAATTTATTCAACGTTCAGTTTAGGATGGAGATTTTCGAACCGTCACTGGCAGCATTATGAAATGGTTTATTTAATTCTTGCCGGTTTTGCAACTCCACTTGTCCTATCTGTTCATACAATTGTTAGTTTCGATTTTGCAGTATCTATATTGCCCGGATGGCACACAACAATTTTCCCGCCATACTTTGTTGCCGGTGCTGTATTCTCAGGATTTGCAATGGTTCAAAACGTATTAATTTTTGTCCGTAGAATTTTCAATTACGAACATATAATTACACTTGACACACTTGAAAAGATGAATAAGATAATGCTTGTTACGGGCTCAATGGTTGGATATGCTTATGCAATGGAATTTTTTATTGCATGGTACAGCGGAGTTCAGCCAGAGCAATTTACATTTCTTAACAGGGCATTCGGGCCATATGCATGGGCTTACTGGATAATGGTGACATGTAATGTTATCACTCCTCAATTATTCTGGTTTAAGAAAATTAGAAGATCAATCCCGGTTATGTTCATTGTTGCGGTATTTGTAAATGTGGGAATGTGGTTCGAGAGATTTGTAATTGTAGTTACATCGTTATCAAGAGATTATTTACCATCGAGCTGGGCATATTACAAACCAACATATGTTGATGCCATGATACTGATAGGAAGTTTTGGTTTCTTCTTCACATGGATATTATTATTTACAAAGGCATTACCAGTTGTTTCAATTGCTGAGGTTAAAGCGGTTGTTGATGATGCACAACCTACTCATAAGGATCATTAATAATGAGCAATAAGATTTTATATAGTTATACAGGAATTTTTGACACTCCTGATGAAATAATTTATGCAGCGGAAAAAACATCCGATTATGGATTTAAGAAATATGACGTCCATACGCCTTATCCATTGCACGGGATGAATAAAGCGATGAAGCTTCCGCCTTCTAAGCTTGGTTACGTTGCTCTCGTCGTTGGATTATCAGGTGCACTTGCAGCTTTATTACTTATGTTCTGGATGTCTGCTGTAGATTACCCCATAATAATTGGTGGTAAACCATTTTTCTCTTTCCCGGCATATGTACCTGTGATGTTTGAAGTTACTGTTCTCTCAGCAGCTATTGCAACTGTTCTTACAATGCTCTTTATCTTTTTCAAATTGCCTAATAATGCCCACCCTCTGCATGATACTGATTATATGAAAAAAGTTTCTTCAAATAAATATGGAATAAGTATTCAGGCAGAAGACGAAAAATTTAATGAAGAACAGGTAAAAATATTCTTAACCGGATTAGGTGCTAAAGAAATTACTGCGGTTTATTTCGATAATGAAGAGATTAATTATAAACATAAAATTCTTGAGCCGAAGTTTATCGGATTTTTATTGTTCACGGCTCTTTTAACTTCCGGCGTTTCTTATTTTGTATTGAATAAATTACTTTATATGCCGCCATTCGATTGGATGATGGAACAGGATAAATTAAATCCCCAGGCAACTTCCACATTATTCACTGATGGTTATGGAATGAGAGAACCCGTAGAAGGAACAATTTCCAGAGGACACTTACCATACTTATTCAAAGGTCAGCCCGATGCAGCAGAAATAAATCTATCGAATCCATTACCATTTACTAAACCGGTTCTTGAGATGGGCCAGAAAAAATATGATACTTACTGCAGTCCGTGTCATGGTTATCATGGCGAAGGTGACAGCCGGTTACGGGGTCAATTTCCTAATCCGCCAAGTTTACATTCAGAAAAAATCCGTAACTGGAAAGATGGAAGAATCTTCCATGTAATTACAGACGGTCAAAATGTAATGCCATCTTATTCTTCTCAAATGACAACGGAAGAAAGATGGGCTGTTGTAAATTATATAAGAGTATTACAAAGAGCACTTAACGCTAAGGAGTCCGATCTAAAATGAGTTCAACTCATAATGTAGAATATCAGAAAAAAGAATTACCTGCAAAAATCAGAACAATTGGTTTAGTATTATTTATAATTGGTCTTATTGGAGTAGCTGCATCATATTTAACCGACTCTTCCCGTAGTGCTTTTAATAATATTATAATGCTAAGTTTCTTAACCAGTGTTGGGTTAGGATCTCTTTTCCTGGTTGCAGTTGAATATGTCGCCGGTGCAGTATGGAGTACACCATTCAGAAGAATTCCTGAATTTCTTTCGACAATTTTGCTTGTTCTTCCTGTAGTAGTTGTTCCGTTACTCTTTAAACTCGGAGATATATTTCACTGGATGCATCCTGAAGTTGTTGAAGCAGATAAAATATTGAAAGGTAAAGCCCCTTATCTTAATGTTGAATTCTTTATGGTGCGCGTAGTGCTTTTCATTTTATTGTGGATAGTATTTTATTACTTCATTACAAGAACATCTAAAAAACAGGATTTAACTTTCGATCCATCATTAACAAAAAAGAATATAAAACTATCTGCTGCATTCATACCTGTTTTTGGAATTACAATTTCTTTCTTTGCATTCGATTGGCTGATGAGTCTGGAACCACACTGGTTCTCAACAATTTTTGGAGTCTATTACTTTTCAGGTTCAATCCTTGCAGCTTTTGCTGCTGTTACATTTGTTGTTGTTATGTTAAATGAGAATGGATATTTGGTTAAGGGGTTGACCAATGACCATTATTATAGTCTCGGTGCATTTATGTTTGCATTCACAAATTTCTGGGCATACATTGCATTCAGTCAGTTCTTACTAATCTGGTATGCTAATTTACCCGAAGAGACTTTCTGGTTCTTACAAAGATGGGAAGGTAATTGGATCTACTATACAATAGGATTAATTTTTATACGATTTGCTATCCCATATTTTGGATTATTATCTCAACCATCAAAAATGGATCCTAAAAGACTCAAGATTATGTCAGTATGGTTATTGTTTGCACACTGGTATGATTTATATTGGCTGGCTATGCCTAATTACAGTAAAGATGGAATATTATTTAGCTGGATTGAAATAGCTTTCCCTGTACTTTCAGTTGGTATAGTAATTCTTTTATTTGTTCAGTTATCAAAGAAAAATAATTTAGTAGCAATTGGAGATCCCAAACTAAAACGTGGAATCGATTTCAGGTTATAAAATTTTTTATGAATATGGAAAAACAAAAAATTCGTGACGAAATAGACTTTAGAGAATTATTAAAATCACCATTAAGACTATACGGATGGTTCTTTGTCTATTTCTTTATTCTAATTCTTGCTTTTGGAATTTTCTTCGGACATAAATTAATACCAATTTCTTTTAATGAACAGAATGTTGGAATTATCGATTCATCATTAATTAAGAGGGAAGTAGTTGAGAAAAAAGGCGGCATCATCCCTGCTGTTGATCTCAACTCTATTATGAGTCCAACAAAGGAAATGATTTCCAGGGGGAAAGAATTATTTGACGGCAACTGTAAATCGTGCCATGGTGATAATGGATTGGGTGATGGACCAGCCGGTTTGATGCTTAATCCAAAACCGAGAAATTTTCATCAGACAGATGGCTGGACAAATGGACGTTCAATAGATGCTCTCTATAAAACACTACAGGAGGGAATTATTACAAAAGGAATGGCTGCTTATGAGTATCTTCCGCCATCCGATCGATTGGATATAATTCATTACATTAGAACATTTGTAGAATTTCCACCGGTTACTGAAGCTCAGGTTAGTCAGTTAAATACAACATATAATTTGTCTGCCGGTACAATTCAACCTAATCAGATTTCTGTAACCAGAGCAGCCAGTTTAATTATTGCCGAACAGGATCACATTAATTCAAAAGTAGAATTGGTTAAAGAGAAGTTATTGGCTAATGAGAACTCATCTGCTCTCTTGCTCCTTAATAATACTATTAACCTTGAAAAATCGCTTTATTTATTATTTTCAAATTCTCAACAGACTCCCGATAAACTTTTCCAAATAATTAAAAATAATCCTGTTGATTTCGGTTTTAAGCCATCGATTATCAGACTCAAAAATGAACAGTTCCGTATTATGCTTGATTATGTAAAATCATTAATTTGATAAATAGCAATGAATTCAATTAGAAAAATCAGCCTAATTTATTTTATTATAATTAGTTGCCTTGTTTATAGCACAAAGACCAGCGCACAAAGACCTATTGA
>JBBIHP010000010.1:0-45121 GCA_037446915.1 Ignavibacteria bacterium | reverse complement strand
GCTTTAACAAATTCTGGTGGTTTAGCAAGTAATTGGTCCACTACAGAAACATTTGTTATTCCGGCAGCAACAAGCACAATATCGGTTCCTTATCCTACTGCACCTGTAGGAACATTAGTAGCAACATTAAACCCGACTATGTCCTGGTTTGCATCCACACCTCCGGCACTGAAGTATCAAATTAGAATTTGTGCTACATATTCTGGTACAGATACGAATGGAATGTTGAATCATGTTACTGCAAAATCAACAACCGGGTTAATAACTACAACCTCTTCAGCATATAATTCTTTAACATTTACGGCTCCAAATCCATTAATTGCTGGAGTCACATATTATTGGCAAATACGATCCACCCCGGATAACGGTTCAACATATTCGAACTGGTCGTATGTTGTTAGTTTTGAAACCGCCGCCGGAGCTACTGCAATTGTTCCTTTAGTTGTAAGCCCAATTCAGGGACAGCCGATCAATAGTACATCTGCAATATTGACGTGGGCATTACCAAGTCAATCTCAGACTCATCTTAAATACGATTTAGAATATTCTAAGAATGCAGATTTTACAAACGCTGTTAAGATAAGCGGAGTTAACGAACCGTTTGCAAAGATCGACGGTTTAGATAAGAATTCAAAATATTACTGGAGAGTTTATTCCAAGAACAATAATGGTTCACAATCAATGTATTCTTCTGTTGGATCATTCAGTACAGGAAATGTTACAAGCGTAGAACCTGTGCAACAAGTAATACCAGCCAATTTCGAATTAGCACAGAATTATCCGAATCCATTTAATCCAACAACCAGTATAACTTACTCAATACCAAAAGATAATTTCGTAAGCATTAAGGTTTACGATATGCTTGGTAGGGAAGTAGCAACACTGGTTAATGATTACAAAAATGCTGGTAATCATACAATTAACTGGAACGGGGAGGACAATTCTGGACAGAAAGTTGCAAGCGGTACCTATATCTATAGAATTACTGCGGGCAATTTTGTAGCTACAAAGAAAATGGTTCTCTTAAAGTAATTTTTAGTAAACTGAATTATGAAAAACATTTTACATCAAAAATTTTAAGAGGTAAATAAAATGGGTAAACTTGGTGCAACAATCTTCGTTTTCGTGATGATAGCCGTAATTGGCCTGGCTCTATACGCTTGTCATCAAGCATATTTTGCTTAGCATAAATAAACGCGATACCTCCGGTGTTTAACCGCACCGGGGGATTTTATAATAAAGATGTATTAAAAGGTCACCTCGATTTTTCGGGTTGACCTTTTTTTCTTTAAATAATAGCTAGAAATTATACTGCATTTTTCATATTAATTTTAAAATTCATTATGGAAATAAAATTTCAGAAATATGAATTGCTGCTAAGACACAAATTCGGAATTTCATACCACTCCAGATTATCAACACCGGCAGTAATTATAAAACTTGCTCAGGGAGAATATGAGGGATATGGAGAAGCAAGTTTACCTCCTTACCTTGGTGAAACTCAGGATTCTGTAATTTCATTTCTAAATAGGATTAAGCTTAGAGATATCAATTCCTTTAATGACCTGATCGATTTGAACAAAGAAATAAATTCTCTTTCCATAAATGATTATGCTGCTAAAGCTTCCATCAATATTGCTTTGCACGATCTATATGGAAAGATATCAAATCAATCTTGTTATGACTTATATGGAATTGAGAAATCACCACTGCCTTTCACTTCATATACAATTGGAATCGATTCACCTGAAATGATTATTAAAAAAATAGAAGAAGCTAAGTCATATAAAATTCTAAAAATTAAGCTGGGAACTGAGAATGACCGGAAAATTTTAGAGTTGATTAGAGAATGTACTGATAAACCGCTTTATGTAGATGCCAATCAGGGTTGGAAAGATAAATATTCAGCACTGGAGATTGTTAATTATCTGGCAGAGAACAATGTTCTATTGGTAGAGCAACCGTTCCCGATCAGCAATTATGATGACTCAGCGTGGTTAAGTGAAAGATCGCTATTACCAATAATTGCTGATGAATCAATTCAGAATATACGAGAGATTGATGTGGTCAAGAATTGCTTTACCGGTATAAATATTAAGTTAATGAAGTGCGGAGGAATTACAGAAGCATATAAATTGATTAAAAAGGGAAGAGAGGCAAATTTGAAGATTATGCTTGGATGTATGACGGAATCCTCTTGTGCCATTTCTGCTGCAATTCAATTATCTGCACTAGTTGATTATGCGGATCTTGATGGTAATCTCTTAATACTGAATGATCCTTTCGTTTGCCAAACTGTTATAGATGGGGAGCTTATTTTACCTGATGGTAATGGTCTTGGAATAATTCCTGATAAAAATAAATTGACCATATAATAAATTTTTATGAAGGGGAGAGAATGATTTTACGTTCCTCCATACACTGGATTTTTATTTTACTTATAAACAAATTATCTTACCAGCCGGAATGAGATTTACTTAGTATCAGAACGAACTCATTATAGAATTCCACTGTTTATAATTTCGTGTATCGACCAAAATCCGGAAAATTGAAAGCGGAAAATGAAAAGAATTAGTTTATATATCTACCTGAGTATCTTACTGGTTTTAGTTACAAACTGTAATGTTAATTTAAAAGCAGAAACAGAAATATATTTCAGGTTGAATCAGGTCGGCTTTCTAACTGACGAAAATAAAACTGCTATTATACTATCTAATACAAATCTGGATGGGCTTAAAATTGAAGTAAAAAATATACGGACGAATCAAAGTGCTTATTCTCAGGTTTTAAAAAATAATCTTGGTCCATACGGTAATTTCAAGTTTACATACTCATTTGATTTTACAACCGTTACACAAACAGGTGAGTTTTTGCTTGAAGCTGGGAATCGTCAATCTTTCCCCTTTGCAATTAGTAACTATGTTAATAAAGGGATCGCAGAATTATTACTTGATTTTTTTAAAATACAGCGATGCGGATACACAAATCCCGAACTCCATAATGTTTGTCATATTGCAGATGCAACAAGTATTGTAGATGGTAAAAGAACTCTTCAGCAATCAGTCGATTTAACTGGAGGATGGCATGATGCCGGAGACTATGTTAAGTTTCTTAATACAACTGCTTACTCTACATATATACTTTTATTTGCTTATGAATTCAATCCGCAGAAATTCGGATTTGATAGGGACAGAAACGGTTCTCCGGATATTCTTGAAGAAGCTAAAATCGGTTTGGATTGGATGATCCGTGCTGCTTATAAGAATGATAAGTTCATTACACAGGTTCAGGATCTAAGAGATCATGATGTTGGTTGGCGATTGCCCGAAGATGATCCGCTTGCTTTCGATAGACCCGGATTCGTTGGAATTGGAAAAAATTTAATAGGGATTTATTCTGCTACTATGGCAATCGCATCACGAATATGGCGCGATAAATTCCAATACAATGAATTTGCCGATAAATGTCTGGGACTTGCTGAAAAATATTATTCTATTAGAAACCGGGTACCCGATGTTGATAGTAGCGGAACGGGTATGTATCTGGATAATTCATTCGAAGGTAAAATGGCTCTCGGAGCTGTTGAACTTTACCTTACCAACAAAAAACCGAATTACTTAAACGATGCAAAACTTTATGCCGATTCTGCCGGATCGGATTTCTGGTGGAGCTGGGGAAATATTAATTCAATTGCTCATTATCGTCTTGCAATGTTCGATGCAAAATATAAGGACTTTATAAAAAATAGCCTGGAACATTTTTCTAAAAATATGCAAAACAATTTATTTGGTTTAGGTACCACACTAAGTTGGGGAACAAACCATACTTTATTAGGAATTACTTTGCTGAATATTTTATGGTCACGTTTAAGTAATGATAAAGCTTATAACTCACTCGCAACAATTCAAAAAGATTTTATTTTAGGTCGCAACCCCTGGGGTATAAGTTTTATTTATAATGTCGGTAAAAACTTCACAAAAAATTTCCATCATCAGGTTTCATTTATCAAAGGTAAATTAAATGGTGGATTTGCAGCCGGTCCGGCTACTAAAGAATTTTTGAAAAATTACAATATCACATATGAAAATCCTGATAAATATGCTAAGTTTCAGACGAGTGATATGTTTTACCGGGATGACCGTGTAGATTATATTACAAATGAACCAACTATTGCTGCTAATGCAACTGCAATTTTTGTATTTGGTAATCTTGTAAACAGGTAATTTTGAGTGTATTGTTTTGGTGCAAATTATCATTATTGACAAAGGTTTGTTAGAAAAAGTGCAATAATTGGTTGTTTTTGAAAGTATACATGGCATATAATTTGGCTATATGCACCTTAGTAAAAGTAAATAATAGGTAAGATCATGGTAAGTTCAGTACGAAGAATCCCCTCAGGATTTTCATTTATTGATAAAAACTGGGGCGGGATTTATAGAGGTGGAAGTTACATTGTAGTTGGTCCGAGGAAATCGGGCAGAACATTAATTGGATTACAATGTGCTTTAGAAGCTGCCAAGAACGCTGAAGTATGTTTGTTCTTTACTATTATGCGTCCTAAAGATCTAATGATTCAAGCAGCATCATTGAACTTTGACATCCAATCTTACATGAATCAGAATTTAATTATTGTAGTGCGCGTTGCACCACCAAATGATATTTATGATATGTATAACCCCGATGATTATCTTGTAGAGTATTTCAATGATATTATAACGGTGGTTAATCAATACAATCCGACAAGAATAGTTTTTGATGAACTTACTCCGTTCGTCGGTTTCAAGAATCTTGATCACCTAAGAGATACTTTCCTTCATACACTCGAAACAATTGAAGAGAGAGATATTACGAGCATGTTTATAATAAGTGAACCTGCTACACAAAAGACACAATCAATTGTTGAAGGTCTTACACAATTTGTTACTGGAGTAATTCAATTAAAAAAGCAAGTCGGTGCTGGAGAAAGAATTCACAGTGGCACTGTTACTATTATTCCTAATGTAGGACACACTGAAGGTGAATTTACAGCAGACTATAGAATCGAACCATACAAAGGCGTAATAACAGAATTTTCTAAAGAACCTCTTTATACTACAGATGAAACCCCGGCGTCGCTACCACGGCCAAGAATGATAAACAGACCTACTAAGATTGATGTGCCTACCGAACCTTATGCTTTTTCTAATATCTATAATTATAATGATTTCCTGTTGATACTTAATAACCAGATTGCGCTTTATAAAAGCACAGGACAAACATTCAATATAGTTTCATTCAAGTTGGATCCAGCTGCACAGATAAAAGGTATCCTTACTATTAATCAATTGCAGAATGCAATTAGGCATGCAACAAGTAAGAAGGATAAGATTTGTATTATAGAAAACAAAGTTATTGTGCTGCTTGTTAGAGGAAATTTAAAAACAGTAGTTGACTTAATGAGCAACGTTCAAAATAATCTTCCAAGTCACGATCCAAATTATATTAATGCAGCACTCGAGTATATTTCAATATTCAACTTGGAAGTTGATGAACGTGTTGAAAATGCTGAATCGATGATGGAGTTTGTTTTAACAGCAGAAACATCGTCTACAAATACATATCAGCCATTAAACAAATATATCGGTTAATGAGGTACAGTGTTAAAATACTATTTACATTATTACTTGCAACCACTATTGCCTACTCTCAGGTAAATTCCAATGTATTAAAACGCCAGGCCGAAATTTTAATTAAAGAAGGCAGATATAAAGAAGCAATTGACCAGCTCCACAAATTTATTGCTGCCAATCCGCAATTAGCAGAAGGATATCACTTACGAGGATTATGCTACGAAACTACTACCGAATATCAATATTCAGTTTTAGACCTTAGACGTGCACGCCGACTTGATCCATCAAATAAACAAATTCAAATTGATCTCAACAGAGTTATTTCTACATGGCATGCCCTTCTTTACAAAAAAATTGAAGGACACAAAAGAGATATTGCAGTTGATCCGAATTATGCTTTCAGCTATTTGGAAATTGGAAAGAGTTATCGTTGGCTTGAAGAATGGAGTAATGCTGAACTTTGGTATGATGAATATCTTAAACGTGATGATAATGCATCGCCCGATGAAATTATTCGTTATACAGAAATCCTTGCAAAAACTGGTTCAATTGTAAAAGGGGAACGAATACTAAAAAAGTATGTAGATCGTTATCCTGACGACTGGAGATTATGGAGCCGTTACGGTTATTTTACATTATGGCTCAGCAAAACAAAAATTGCCGAAGACGCTTTTAAGAAAGCTCTTTCCTTCAAACCATTTTTTAAGGAAGCTGAAGACGGATTAGACCAGGCAAGAAATCAAGCATATCTCCTTCAATATCAACCAAGGGCGTATGAAAAAGTCTATCCGATCGATCGATATACTTCAATACTTCAGAGAGACCCGGAAAACAACCAGATACGTTATAACCTTATTAATGAATTAATTGCCGCTAACCGTTACGAAGAAGCATATCAGCAATTACAAATATTACAGACTTCACAAAGTGATAATGATGAGTTTAAAAGTTTACTTAAAACAGTAACGGACTATCGCGATAGTACTTTTAATAATGCGGTTACATTCTATACAGAGATTTTAAAGAAAGATCCGACGGATAAACAAGCAGTTATAAAATTAGCCGAAGCATATTCCAACCTTTTTTATTTCGATAATGCTATAGAAATATTAAGTGAATATCTCGAAAATATTCCTGAAGATCAGGACCTTGATGCACGTTTTCTCTATTCCAAATACTGTGCTTGGAATTATGAATGGGAACGTTCAATTTCACAGCTAAATAAGTTGTTACAGTATGATCCGAATAATCTCGATTATCAATTATTAAGAGGGCAGATTGCTGTATGGACTGTTCTGGATTTTGATATAGCCGAAAAATATTTGTTGAATGTTGTTGCAAACAGACCGAATGAAATTCATGCTTATATATCATTGGCTTCTATGTATTCTTGTAAAAAGAATTTTCCTGAAGCAAGAAAATATCTTGATATTGCCAAAAGTATTGCACCTGATGATCCGGAAGTTGAAACTGCTGAAAGTAATTATGCTATTCATCTCTCTGCTTACGAAGAGCAACTGGTTTTCGAAATTAAAGCTGAAGCCGGTAGATATGTAGATGATGGTAATTGCGAAGAAGCTAGAAAGAAATACGAAGAATATTTTTCTAAACGAACTGCTCCTACAAGAGATGAATTAAGAGAATATGCTGATATTGTTGCATGCACAAAGGATTTTCCAAAAGCAATAGAAATTTATGATAAACTTCTTAATGATGAATTTGATTACCGTCTTGCAGTAAAAAGAGCTAGAATTTATTACTACAATAAAGATTCACTTATGGCAGTTTCAGAACTTGAAAGTCTCCGGAAAATTAAACCAGATGATGATGAACTAAATCTATTTTTAGCAGATGCGTATGCAGTAACGGACCAACCGGCCAAAGCTGAGAAAATTTATAGAGAATTAATTTCCAAAGCAGAAAATGAACAGGAATTAAAGGACTTAAATAAAAGACTTGTCTTTCTGGGAGAATATTACATAAGGAATAAAGAACTTGAAAGGGCAGATGAATTATTTGAAGAATTATTAGAACTCCCTGATAATTCTTATATCAAAAAAGATATTGATTTAAGCAGAATGTACCTTGCAGATGCTTATACATTAGAAGGTGAATACGGAAGAGCAGAAGATATATACGATGAATTACTGGAAAGTACGACAGATACTTCAGAGGTTAGAATATTAAAACAAAGACTAAGCTGGATTCCTCCTTCAGGCTTTAGTAGAGGTATTAATTCTATCGGTAATTTCTTTTACGGATTTATTCCAACTAATGTTGGTTTATCCCCGTTTACAAATTACTATGCCGATAACCAGAACTTAAAATTGTGGAGTTACGGTCTAAGACTTGATGCCGGTATTTTCGGTTTCCTTGGTATCGGGGGATACTGGGGCAGAACAAATATCAGAACCGATTTATTTAATAGAAATTTTACTACTATCAAAGGGATCTTGTCAATTTACTTTTCACAATTAGTCTCTTTATCAGGAAGCTATGGAGTTCTAACTGTACCCGGTGAGCCAAATAAAAATATTGGAGATATAACATTCCGTTATGAAAAACCGGAGAGTTTTTCTGTTGCAGCTTATTATGAAAATAATGATGCGAGATTAATTCTATATTCACCTACGTTGATCAATATTAGATATAAATCGGAATTATATAGACTAACCGGTTACTACCAGTTGAAAGACTTAATGCGGATTTCCGGGTTCTATAGTTATTATAAATTATCCGATAAAAATGAAGGAAATGATTTTCAGTTGAGGATTGGTAAAAAGTTTTTTGACAATGCTTATTTTGGCTACGAATACTTTTTCTCTGACTTCGCATTTATTTCAACTTATTATTATTCACCCCAGGACTTTGATTCACATAGTCTCTGGTGTGAATATTCATGGAAGTATGGCACTTCTTTAAAGGGAAATTTTGGCGGTAAATTAGGGTATGTACCTAAAGCTGATTTTGTTATAAGTGAGATTTATGCTGAAGCAGTTTACAATCTAATAAAGTATCTAAACATTAGTGGTAGAATCGGTTTTTCAAATAGCTTTAGATACGATGCCGGTTATCGTTCATTTTCTGCTTCTTTATCAGCCTACTGGAGTCTTTTCTAATTAAAATATCCTATCAGATACCAAATCTGCTGAAAAAAAATTATTATATTTCAGCAATTATTCAAATAAAAAAGACAAATATTATTATGAAATTCCCGCGAATCATATTATTGTTTTTTATAGTATTACCATTAGCAATTCATGCAAAACCAATACCATACTCAAATAATAGCAATGATAATTTTATTCTTTCAGGATTCGGATTTTATTCCGGTTCTGATGTATTTACTCAAAGTAGAATCCAACTTGGTAAATTTGTTCCATTAAGTGGTAACACAGAGCAGATGAAAAAGTTTTTTAATGCATTAAAAAATTCAAAAGAAAAGGTAATAAAAATTGCTCATTACGGCGATTCCTTAATTCAAGGAGATGTTATAAGTGAATGGTTAAGAGAAAAATTCCAGGAAAGATTTGGTGGAAAGGGTGCTGGTTTATTACAAATAGTGTCAGTCGATATAAAAATGCGACAAACTACCAAGCATACATTTTCAGATGATTGGGATTATGTTGCAATTATTACACGCAATCCCGATCGGCTACCATTTGGCATTAGCGGATCGGTGGCAGTTCCAAAACCCGGCAGCTGGGTTAAATATGAATCAACAAATTATTTATCATCTACAAGTTCATTTAGGATAATTAAATTCTACTATAGCAATGCAGATAATTCAACAACATTTCAATACACTGTAAACAATAAAACAAAAACCACAATTCAACTTAAACCTGGAAATAATGTTCAGGAATTAAAAATTGATTTAAAGGATCAGGTTACATCTATTGAGTTAAAATTTGTTTCTGGAAAGGCTCCTTATTGCTATGGTGTGAGTCTGGAATCAGGTAATGGTGTCTATCTCGATAATTTCCCGATGCCGGGTAATTCTGGTGTCTCATTGGCAGATATTCCAAAAAATATAATAAAAGATTTCAACGAACTGATCGAATACAATCTGGTGATTCTTACTTACGGGGCGAATGTTAATTCGCCTAATAAGAATATCTTCAATCTTTATGAAAACAAAATGGTAACAATTATAGAAGAATTTAAGACATTATTCCCCAATGCAAGTTTTCTTTTAATTGGAGTTGGTGATAAAACTATGAAAAGAGGGAATAAGTTTATAACTAACCCTGATGTATCTCTCCTTCTTGAGGCACAAAAGAAAATAATTGAAAAAACCGGAATTACTTTTTGGAATTTATGGGAATCAATGGGTGGCGAAAACTCAATGGATTCATGGGTTAATGCTGCACCTCCTTTAGCACTTAAAGATTATTCACACTTTACTCAATTAGGCGGACAAAGAGTATCTCAATTATTGTTCGATTCAATTATGGATTTATATCAAAAAATGAATCGATAAATTCTTTATTGTAAAAAAGGTAGTTAAATTATTCTTTTATACTAAACTCTTAAGCATTGTCATTAACTTATTTGCTTGCAATAATTTAATTATTAAATTATATTGTCATCAAAATTGTATAGTAATGAGTCAGATATTTCAATATGAGCTTTTTTTCTTTGAAATAGGCAAAGATTCTTCGTTTTTTAAGAGAAAAATTAAAGATGCTATGGCACTTTATTTGTACAATAATGTTGAATAGAAGAATTATTAATGGCAACAAAACCTAATAAATATCAAATTGCACTGGATAATAGGGAAGTTCAGCCACCATCCAGAAACCTCGCACGCGAAAAAAAGCGGACAATTCTTATTACTGGATTATTGTCAATTCTACTATTCATTACAATTTTGATTACAATGCCGTTAACCATTCTTACATGGAGCGGTTTATTCGTTTACTCTTCAATTGTTTCTCTGGTTATTTTTCTTTTCATCTTACTTATCCGTTATTTCGGAATTTTGTTTATGGCATATTTCTATACAACGAAATATACTTTACAGAAAAAACCGGGATATTATCCTTTTGTTTCTATAATTGTTCCTGTTTATAACGAAGGGAAAATTTTATACTCATCAATCGAATCACTCCTTGATATTGATTATCCCAACTACGAAATAATAATTGTCAATGATGGATCAACAGATGATACTGCTGCAGTTGGTGAATCACTTATCGGATATCATAAAGGCAGATTAGGATTAGTTAAGGTATCATTAATTAACAAACCTAATGGTGGAAAATCAAAAGCACTGAATGCCGGTATTCAATATTCTGATGCACAGTTTGTTCTCTGCATGGACGGTGATTCTCAATTAACACCTAATACACTTAAAATGGCAATGCGTCATTTTGATGATCCTTCTGTAGGAGCAGTAGCCGGAAATGTTAAAGTACAAAACAGAGGAAAAATTTTAACCGATTTACAAGCACTGGAATATTTAGAAGGATTGAACTTAGCAAGGAGTGCACAGGGTTTCTTACAGATGGTTAATATTATTCCCGGTCCGATTGGAGTTTTTAGAAAAGTTACTTTAAGAGATGCCGGATTTTATTCTAGCGATACTTTTGCCGAGGATGCAGATGTTACTTTGAAAATTCTATCTAAAGGATGGAAAATTATTTATGAACCGAATGCTATTGCATATACCGAGGCACCGGCTTCAGTTTATCAGTTGTTAAAACAAAGATACCGTTGGACAAGAGGAATTTTACAAGCCATTAGAAAACATAAAAGATATTTATATAATCCTACAGTTAATTTTAATAATAGTTTTATAATGTGGTCTATGTTTTATGAAGCTTTAATCTGGCCGGCAATGAACATTTTTGTTAATCTCTATTTTATTCTGGTTGCTCTATTATACGGAATTCATATTACACTCTTTCTCTGGTGGGTGGGAATAGCTGTGCTGGATTTAATGTCGGCTGTATATTGTATTGCTGCTGAGAAAGAAGAATTTAGATTGGTCCCTTATGCAATTGTTTACCGCTTGGTGTTCATCTTATTGATTGATGTAACTAAAGCAATGGCAACAATTGAAGAATTCCTGGGTGTTCGAATGACCTGGGGAAAATTAGAACGAACCGGAACTGGTGCTTCACCGGCAAATGCAAAACCAATTCCGGGAACAGTGGGTTTAAAATAAAAATTTTATATAGAGGTAAATATGGAATTAATTCCTATACTTTCATTGATAATACTTGTTGCTACAATCTCAACATTCATTCTTGCCGTTGGTGCTTACATCCTTTACAAAGTTAGAGAAAGAAAGGGTGTATTAGCTCAAGCACCTCAACCTTCTGCAATTCCGGCAGAGTTAATTGCTCCTGCACCTTTAGTATCTGAGCAACGTACTCAAACTCCTGAGCGTAGAACTTTTGAAGTAGTTGCACCGCAACAAGAACCGGGATATGAATATCAACGCCAACCAACTTATGGAGGAAGGGAAGAGTCGGCCAGGGGTCCAGAACTTCGTCCAACTTATGTTGGTAATGCTCCAGCTTATTCCGAGGGAAGCCGGTATCAAAAACCTACCGGGGAAAATGTTAGAAAAACAGAATCGGAGAAATCTGCCGCAAAGAAGAAATTTATGCGTTATACAAACGAAGGTTATGTTGAACCGAGTGGAAGAGAGAAAAAACAAGAGGATAATCTCAGGTGGCGGTAAAAGATTTTAAAGGCCTTAGAGTAAATTATTTAATAATTTTTCTAAGTGGCCTGGTACTTTTAATTACCGGTATTCTTGTATTCCTGCTCATAGTCCGTAATATTTACGGAAGTTATGAGATAAAAGAAATTTTACCAACCAAACAAAATCTACAATTACTTTCCAGTGAAGAAAAATCGGGCAGAGCTGCAATACTCTATTCCCGTTATACGGAAAATATGCTTCCATCGGGAAGTACATGGTTAAAAGATAATGTTGATACCTGGAAGAAGTTTGTTAAAGGTGCCAGAATGGATTTTGATATTATTACTGATCAATCCATCGAATTAGGCCAACACTTAGGTTATAAAGTTGTTATTCTTCCGGGATCAAAATCCTTAAGCGATAGACAGATAGTTCAGTTAAAAAAATATCTTGAGAATGGAGGAAGTTTATTTGTATCAGGAGGTCCGGCAACATTTTCTGATGAAGGTAAATGGCGCGGCTGGGAATTTTTTACTGAAGTATTTGGAATGAAATTTAACAGAGAAATTAAACCAGAAGAATTTTATAAAATCCATACATTAAGAGGTAATTTACCGATAACCGCTGGAATTCCAACCGGATATGCACTTAAAATTGCTACCTGGGATAGACCAATTTATGCTGAAGTACTTGAACCTAGAACAACACAAGTTAGTTTTTGGTACGACTTTAGAAAAGAAGCGGGATTAGTTCGTGAGGAAATTTCTAAAAGTGCCGGCATTGCTTATGGAAATTACGGTAAAGGTCGTTTTGTATGGTATGGATTCGAATTAAATTCCATTCTCGGTGTTCAAAAAGACTATATCTTTTTCGAAAAACTATTCAATAACTCTTTAAACTGGCTAACTTATCAACCGACTGCCTTTATAAAAGATTGGCCGGCGCCTTATGAAGGTGCATTCCTGTTTATTCCAACCCTTAGAGAAAATATTGGTAATGTTTATAATGTAAATAATCTGATTAGTCCCAATCAATTCCCGGCAACATTTTTTCTTGATACTGAAGTTGGAATTAAAAATCCCGGAATGGTTAAATCTTTGGCTGGCAAAGGTGATGTTGGAGCAATAATCGATATCGGATTTATTGAATCTCCTGAGGATACAATAAATAAATTATTTGAAAAAGAGACTCAGTTTTCTAATGTTGGTTTTGCTAAAGATACATTAAGTAAAATCGCAGGTAGAGAAGTAAGAGCAATTATGCCGTTGAATGGTTACTATGATGATAATACACTTCAAGCAATGGCAGCTAAGAATATTGATTTTCTTCTAACTGATTCTTTAACCGATCGCTCCGTTCCTGAAATAAGAATCAGAAATAATAAATCGATAATGATTATAACCAAGACCGCTCGTGATGATATTGAAATTGTTAAAAACTACGGATTAACGAATCCAGATTTTCAACTCTATACTTATGAAGAGGATATTGACAGAATTCTTTTTGAAGGAGGATTATACGTATTTAAAGTCCATTCTGAATACCAGCTTCAACCACAATATGCATCCGTAATTAGAGACGTATTGCGTTACGCCAAAAGTAAAAATATGTGGATTACAAGTCTTAACCAGCTTAAAGATTGGTGGAACAGAAGACAGGGTGTTGAAGTTCGTTACGACACAAGAAGCAAGCGTAGAGTTGCTATTGAATTTACTAATCCAAGTGATAATGTTACCCAGGAGCTTGTTGTGCAGGTAAACCTTAATAAAAAAGTTAGAAATGTAAATGTATCATCAGATATTATTAATACTAAAATTCCACGGTACGAATTAAAGAATGAGGGTCAGACAATATATTTCTATATTGATAAGATGAATCCTCATGAAACACGTTCATTATTGGTTGATTTTGATAACATAGATTTTTAATAAATAAAATTGCATCCTTAACTAAATTATCTTGATGGCAAGCACTACTAATGATATTTACCAGCCGATAATTTCCAATTTGCAAATAAGATTAATTAATATTTCTTTTTTATTCGATTATTATTACTCGAAAGTATTTCTTAAATTATTAATAGAAAATGAATAAATTTTATTTAAACCAAACTAAAATTGATATGAAAAAGTTAGTCGGTAAATCTTTATTGATACTACTTGCTATTTCTCTCGCAAGTTGTGTTGAATCCCTGACGGATGTTCAGCAATCAACCACTCCGACTATTGAGATTTTTAAACCTCTTACAAACGATACGGTAAAAGTTGGCAAGAATGATATTTCATTTCAGGCATCTGATGGAGCCGGTGGACAAGGATTATCTTTTTACGAAATTTATCTAAACGGAAAATTTGTTCAGAGATTCGAGCAGAATACATCTGGCACAAGTCCTCAAATATCCCTTACTATCGATTCAACATATTTAGGATCAAGAATTAAATATTCTGTTAAGGTCTATAATAAAAATGGAAGGTCAAAAGAGAGTAAAGTTCAGGAAAATATTTACGTAAAAGATAAAGTTCCAAATTCTCCACAAAATCTCTTCCTTGCAAAATTAAATGATTTTACAGTTAGTTTATTATGGGATGATGGCTCTTCCAATGAAACGGGTTTCGAACTATGGCGTAAAGATGAAGGTGGTGGAACTTATAGAAGAATTAAAACACTTCCTGCTAATACAATAAGTACTACCGATGGCGGTCTTTCTGCTTTTGTAGTTTATTACTACAGGTTGAGAGCTTATAATAATTCTGGTTATTCGGAATTCAGCAATGAAGTTAGTACATCAAATATTGCGGGTGGTCCATGGAATTTATCTGCTGAAGCAATTGGGTCCTCGCTTGTTAATTTGAAATGGGTTGACTTTGCTGTAAATGAATCCGGTTTTATTATTGAAAGAACAGATCCGTTCACAACGGAATTTAAGAGAATAGCAATTGTTCCACCAAATACAGAAGAGTATCAGGATAATTCTGTTTCGCCGAGCACAGGTTACAAATACAGAGTAGCTTATTTTACAAATACATCAATAAGCGGTTATTCAAATGAAGTTTCTATATCGACTTATTATACCGATGTTGCCGGTCCATCAAACTTAACTGCTTCATTAGGTATCAACGTAGTAAACCTTAAATGGGATGATAATACAACTGTTGAAAAAGAGGTAATCGTAGAAAGAAAAGTTGGTAATGGACAATTTCAAGAGCTTATCAAACTTCCAGCCGATACAAAGACTGCAACGGATGTAACTGTTCAGAAAGGAATAACTTATCAATACCGGGTTAGACAATCCCTGGGGACAAGAACATATACACATTACTCTAATACTGTTCAAATCCTGGTACAATAAGGAATAATATTTTCCATGGATGATTTGCGAAATATAAAGACCGGAGTAACTAAGTCGCTGGATCTTCCTTGCCTGATAATCGATAAATCAGGTAGAATTATTGCGCTTAATGCAGAAGTAAAAAAAATAATTACATCGGCTGCACCTCAACTTAATTTCTTCGACCTCTTTGATGAACAGAACCTTCTTGCACTTCAAAGAAATTTTATTGATACAAGGAAATATGAAATTGCGGTAAAAGATGTTATTTCAATTAAATCTGGAAGTGAATTTAAAAATTATGAAATAACATTTTCACCTCTTAAAAGTGAAAATAACATCTACTTTATTGTATGTTTTTCTACTACATCAGAATTGAAAAGTGAAGGGGAGACAAAGAAGTTTATTATTGCAACCAATGAAATAGAAAAACTTACCGGTGATAAAAGATTATTGTCGGTTATAAATAAGATTAAACTTACCTATCCTTTTACTTTTATTGAGAAAGCAAAACTTCAGAAAGATATTAACGAGCTGGATGATTTTTTCTGGATTAAAGATCCGGCTGGCAAATTTATTTTAGTAAATGATTTTTATTCAAAGACTCTCGGTTTTACTTCTGCACAGCTTGAAGGTAAAAACGAACAGGATTATTTACCAAAGTACCTACTTTCTCTGTACAAAACTATTAATCAATATATAATAGATTCATCAAACTCGGTTGTTATAGATAGTTCTTACACCCCAATTACACCTGATCTCAAAAAAGGGATTCAAATAATTCAATTCCCAATTTGCGACCTTGATAACAAAACTGTTGTAATAATCGGTTTTTCACAGGAGATAGAAAAAACTGGGCAATTAGAAACTACTTCGGTTGAATCGAAAAATATTTTCAAAACTCTCCCTATTCCAATTTTGTTTGTCGATCATGAATTAAAAATTTCTTCTTACAGTAATGAATTACTAAAACTTTTACTTATACCCGAGAGAAATGACATTTTAAAATCTGAATTAAGCAGATACCTTGAAAAAGGGTTTATAAGAAAGATTGATGAGTATTTACAAGATCATTCTTTAAAAGAGAATCTCGATTTTACTTACACATTTGAAGAAAAAGGGAATCTAAATGTGGAAGTTAGTGTTGAAAAAATAATTGATGAGAATGAGTCCACAACCGGTGCAATATTCATTTTCAAACCTAAAAACGAATTACAAATATTAAAAGAAAGTAAAGCTCAATTATATGATTCCCTCCTCAACAATATTCCTGATGCCATGTTTATCTATGATCTTGAGAATCTCAAATTTCTTGAAGTTAATGAAGCGGCATTGAAATTATATGGTTACAAGAGAAACGATTTCTTGAATATGGATCTTACCGATCTATATGCACCGGAAGATATTCAGACATTAATTCAGTCATCGGACAGCAAAACACTCAGCCCTGGTCCGTGGCGTCATAAAAAAAGTGATGGTTCTTCAATTCTGGTTGAGTTAACCAGAACAACAGTTGAATTTAAGAGCAAAAAAGCTCATCTGAACATAATTAAAAATGTTAGCGAAAATATTGAGCAGAAAAAAAAGAACCAGCTATTGCAATCTGTTTATGACCATACAAGCGATTTAATATTAATTACTGATAAAGACGGTTTTATTATAGCTTCTAATGAACAGGTCTCCAGAAAAATTGGATACTCAAAGAAGGATCTTGAATCACGTCCCTTTATTTCACTTGTATCGGATGATGATAGGGCAAAGGTTAATAAAAATATTTTCCATAGTGGTTTGTTAAAAACGACTTCACTTGAACTGGAATTTAAAAAACCTTCTGGCTCTCTATTAAAATCAATTGTAATTGCAACACCAATAAAAGATTATAACGGCGATATAGAAAGTTTCTCGATAATACTTAAACCTGTTGAAGAAAAAACGGAAAATGGCGAAGTAAAAAAATTAGAAGATGAAAATGCAGAAAAGATTGATGCTCCATTTCTTTCACACATGTTCCATGAATTATTGACACCGATAAATGTTATTCTCGGATTTGCACAGGAACTCTGGGAAAGTATTGAAACACCAACCGATGAACAGAAAGAAGCAGTTGACATAATAAAAGAAAATCAGAAGTTGCTTCTACAAATTATGGATAGCGCTGTTGAATTTTCTGCTCTTCAGCAAAAGGTAGTTAAATTTAAGCCGGAAGCAATAAAATTTGTAGATATTCTGAATTCGTTGAAAGACAATACGTCAAAATTATGCGAATCCAAAAAAGTTGAACTGGAATACGGTAAAATATCTTCATCACTTACACTTGAAAGCGACAAACAAAAATTTATATCACTTGTTAGTTTGTTTGTTAAAATTGCCGTTCAGATTACAAAGGAAAATGTTGTTTACTTATCTGCTTCTAATATAAATGAAAATACAATTGTCGTATCGATTAAAGATACTAAAAAGGTAATAAGTCCCTCATTACTAAAAGGTTTTAACGAAGTCTTCTCCGATGAAGAATCAGTAATTAGAAGAAATTATGGTTTTTCCAGGTTTTCATTAAGGCTAACGAATAGACTTATCGATCTACTTTCTGCAAAGAAACATGTTGTTATGAAAGACGATGAAGCTGCTGAATTCGGTTTAACATTCCCGGTCAAATTTACAATTAGTGAAAAGACTGCATACGAACTTGAAAGTGTAAAACCACCGGTTCAGGAATTGAAGCCACAGGTTAAACAATTATCCCAGGAACCTGATAAGCCGCATATAACACCTAAGTTTCAGGAGCTCGACTTATCCCAACTTACTATATTGTATTTTGAAGATCAGGTCGATTCGCAAATATTATTCAAGAACCAGATGCGGGATGTAAAGAGTATAGAATTTGCACCAAGTTTTGAAGCTGCTTTGCCACTGCTAAAAACTAAACGGTTCGATGTAATAATAATGGATATTAACCTTCAGGGTGAATATAACGGATTGGATGCCTTAAGGATTATTCAAAAAATGCCCGGACATAAAGATATACCTATAATTGCATCTACCGCATATACTCAACCGGGTGCAAGAGAAAATTTTATGGCTGCCGGGTTCTCGGATTTTATACCTAAACCACTTCTGCGTGAAAAAATTATCGATATATTGAAAAGATTACTTGTTAAATAACTTCCCTTCTAAAATGAATCAATTATTCTCTCACATAGATTATATTTCTTCACCTATTGGTACTGTATGCATCAGGGCATCGGAAAGAGGTATAACAGATGTTTTCTTTACTGATGAAGAGGCAATTGATCTGTTATCAAAAAATCATTTCATTAAGAAATGCAAATCACAGTTGAACGAATACTTCGAAGGAAAAAGAAAAGTGTTTGATGTTACCCTGGACATGTATGGTACTACTTTTCAGAAACTTGTTTGGTATGAATTATTAACCATACAATTTGGTAACACAATTTCTTATTTATCGATGGCTGCTAAACTTGGCAATAAAAACAAAATAAGAGCAGTCGCAAAATCAAATGCTCAAAATAAAATTAATATAGTTGTTCCATGTCATCGTGTAATTGGTTCTAATGGGGAATTAATCGGTTACTCGGGAGGCTTATGGCGAAAGAAGTGGTTGCTTGAGCACGAAGAAAAAATTGAATTCAACCGAAAACAATTAACTTTTTTTGAATCATAATTTTTTACAATTATTTTGATATTTAATTCATTTTGTATAGATTTGTCCCACTAAAAAATGAAGGGCAGATAGCTCAGTCGGTAGAGCAAAGGACTGAAAATCCTTGTGTCGGCGGTTCAATTCCGTCTCTGCCCACAAAAAAGCGAGAATACAATCTCGCTTTTGTGTTTTAAACAGATCTTAAAAAATTTCTTGTGAAAGCGAACATTCCAAACCTTATCCATTGTCTGTTCTGTCCTTTTAAAATTCTAATAGAGAATTATTTTTTTTATTATTTCAACTTTTAGTGCGCTACATACATCTAAATTATAACAGTTTTGTAATTATTATTTTAGTAGAACTTTCAAGTGATTTTCAATTAACACTGAATAGTAATTGAAAACTTTTTTATCTTATCCATTGTTGAATTAATACATTTCATAATAATTGGGAGTAAACATGAAAAAACTAATTTTAGGATTTTTTATGATTCTATTTTCTACTGTAATAATAGCACAGCTTCCACCAATTATAGATCGTGAAATATTCTTTGGTGACCCTGAATTAGCTGGCGCACAAATATCTCCGGACGGAAAGTATATCACATTTCTCAAACCATATAATGGTGTTAGGAATATCTGGGTAAAAGAGAGAAATCAGAAGTTTGAAGAAGCCAGACCATTAACAGCAGATACAAAACGTCCTATAGGTAATTACTTCTGGTCTTATGATAGTAAATATGTTCTTTATGTTCAGGATCAAGGTGGAAATGAGAACTTTAGAATTTATGCTGTTGATCCATCGCAAAAGGGCGATCCTGTCCCTCATGCAAGAGATCTTACACCACTCGATAATGTTAGAGCTATGATAATAGATTTACCAAAACAAAGACCTGATGAAATGATGGTCGGTCTTAACGACAGAAATCCACAGCTTCATGATGTCTACAAATTAAAAATCTCTACTGGTGAAAGAACTCTTATTCGTAAGAATGAAGAGAATATTGCCGGATGGATGACTGACATTGATGGTAATTTAAGAATTGGAATAAGGCAAACAGAAGATGGCGGCTCAGAGATCTTAAAATTAAATGGTGAAAAACTTGAGTCTATTTATAAAGTAACAAGTGAAGAGACTGCAAATCCGGTTAGATTTACTCCGGATGGAAAAAGCTTCTATCTTATTTCGAACAAAGGTGACAATATTGATAAAGCAGAATTATTGCTGTTCGATCTTAACTCAAGTAAAATAAAACTGGTTGAAAAAGATCCGATGAATGAAGTTGATATTGCTACTGCAGTTTTTTCAGATAAAACAAATGAGTTAATTGCAACGGTTTATGTTGGAGCTAAGAGAAGAGTATATCCAAAAACAAAAGAATTTGAAAACGTTTACACTACTCTTAAAAAATTACTTCCGGAAGGGGATATTAATTTAACTTCATCAACTGAAGATGAGAATTTATGGATAGTATCTGTATCACGAGATGTAGACCCCGGCTCAACATATTTGTATGATAAAAAAGCTGGAAAGGTTGAATTGCTTTACAAATCACGGCCTACACTCCCAACAGAATATTTAGCTCCGATGGAACCTGTTAGTTATAAAGCAAGAGATGGTATGACAATTCATGGTTATCTGACACTTCCAAAAGGAATTGAGCATAAAAATCTTCCTGTAGTGATGTTTGTTCACGGTGGACCATGGGCACGCGACTTCTGGGGTTATAATCCTTATGCGCAATTTCTTGCTAACAGAGGGTATGCTGTCTTCCAACCAAACTTTAGAGGTTCTACTGGATATGGAAAGAAATATTTGAATGCCGGTAATAAACAATGGGGAACAGGTTCAATGCAGCATGATATTACGGATGCTGTAAAGTATTTGATCGGGAAGGGGATAGCCGATCCAAAACGTGTTGCAATCTCTGGCGGCTCTTATGGCGGTTATGCTACTCTTGCCGGTCTGGCATTCACTCCCGACCTATATGCATGTGGATTTAGTATTGTAGGTCCATCAAATATAATTACACTTCTTAATTCAATACCACCTTACTGGGCTCCAATTAGAAAAACATTTGCAATTCGTGTTGGTGATATGGATAAACCTGATGAATTAGAAATGCTTAAAAAACAATCTCCTCTTAATTCTGCTGATAAAATTACTGCACCTCTATATGTTGTTCAAGGTGCTAACGATCCGCGTGTTAAAAAAGCCGAATCAGATCAGATTGTTGTTGCATTAAGAGATCTTAAAAGAGATGTTGAATATATGGTTGCCCCAGATGAAGGACATGGATTTGCCGGACTCGAAAACAGATTAGCTATGGTTGTTGCGATGGAACGTTTTCTTGCTAAACACTTAAATGGCAGAGTGCAAGAGGATGTTCGTGAAGCTATACAGAAAAAATTGAATGATATAACGGTTGATATCAAAACAGTCACGATGCCTAAAAAAGTTGAAACCGGAACTGCTACTGAATTGAAATCATACGATGGAAGTAAAATAAAATTGGGCAATGTTAATTACTTACTAACAGTAGAAACTCAAGGTCAAAAATTTAATATGAATATTGAGCGAACTTTAACAAAGGAATTCTACAACGGTATGGATGTAATACGTTCGGTTGATATAACCTCAGGTATGATGGGTGGAAATGATACTTTGTTAGTTGATGCAAAAACTTTGTTACCGGTAGCACGTAATATTAAACAGGGTATGGGAACTGTCCATTTAAAATTTGAAAATGGAAAAGTTGAGGGGATGTTAGAAGCCGGTCCTCAAAAATTACCAATTAATGTAAATGTTGACGTTCCAATTGTTTCTGATGGTGTAGGAATTGATATGATGATAGAATCTCTTGCATTTTCAGAAAATTCAACTGTAAAATTTTATCAACTCGATTTAATGAGTGCAAAGACAAAAGAATATATTTTAAAAGTTGTTGGCAGTGAGAAAATTAGTGTTCCAGCGGGTGAATTTGAAACATATAAAGTTGATATTAAGGAATTAAGCGGTGAAGGTGAACCAACCCATAAATGGGTAAATAAATCGAACGGTAAAACTGTTAAAACAATTACAAAGCTCGGTGCTCAAATGGGTGGAGGAACTGTAACAATCGAATTAACAAAGTAATTAATAAGTAAAATTTTTAGGGGCTGTTTTCAAAGTAATTTTCTTAAAATTGCACTGAAATTGAACTGGTTAATGGAATATGACATATTTTGTTTTTTCCTGATGGTCGCTTTCGGAGATAATTTTTTTTGTGACAGCCTCTTCTTCAATAAATTTAACACAAATATTAATTTTGTCTTATTGAATCACTATTTACCTCTCTTTATATTTCAAATCCAAAATGAGGAATTAATATGAATAACGATTCTCTAACTACTACAAATTTTGAAGAGCTTAAACTCTTTAAAAGAGGTAAAGTGCGGGATGTGTATGATCTGGGCGAATATTACTTAATCATATCAACTGACAGACTTTCTGCATTCGATGTAATTATGAAAGAGGGAATTCCTCTTAAGGGAAAAGTATTGAATCGCATTTCGAATTTCTGGTTCAATTATACCAATGATATTGTTGAGAATCATATAATTTCTGTTAATGTGAATGAATATCCTGAAGTCTGTAAACCCTTTAAAGAATTGCTTAAAGACCGTTCAATGCTTGTTAAAAAAGCTGAATTGATTCCACTTGAATGTATTGTGAGGGGTTATATAACCGGTTCTGGCTGGAGCGATTATAAAAAAACTGGAAATATTTGTGGAATTAAATTACGCGAAGGATTAGTGGAATCTGAAAAGCTCGATGAACCAATTTTTACTCCTTCCACTAAAGCAGAAATTGGTCTTCATGATGAAAATATTACGGAAGAACAAGCTATTTCAATAGTTGGAAGTGAAACATATAATATCCTTAAACAGACTACCATTAATATTTACAAGAAAGTATCTGAATATGCACTTACTAAAGGAATTATTATTGCAGATACAAAAATGGAATTTGGCTACTACAATGGTAAAGTAATACTAATTGATGAATTACTTACACCTGATTCATCGCGTTTCTGGCCTTTTAATGAATATAAAAAAGGAACATCGCAAAATAGTTTTGATAAACAATATGTAAGAGATTATCTTCTGTCTGTTAATTTCAATAAACAACCGCCACCGCCGGATTTACCTGAGGAAGTAATTATTAATACAAGTAAAAAATATCAGGAAGCTCTTTACATGCTTACAGGAGAAACAATTTAATTATGCTTCCTGTTAGTATTAAGGTTATTGATAAAGAGTTTCTCGCAATTGAATGGAACGACGGTAACAATAACAGAATTAAACTTTCCAGCTTACGACTTAATTGTCCTTGCGCGCTTTGTGCATCGGATAGAGAAAACAGGAGTGAAAAATACTTCCCTATTTTCAGTTCCGATGAATTGACATTAACCGCTGTTAATATGGTAGGTAATTACGCTGTAAGTATTTCATGGAAAGATGGTCATAATACCGGCATTTATGAATTCGGTTACTTAAAAAAAATATCTATTAGTTAAAGTCGCTTATAATGATACTCCCAAATCAACTTACAGTACTAAGAATTATATTAACACCCGTATTTTTTGTTCTATTTCTATCAGATGATCCTGTACTTGTCCAGATATCGATAGGTGTATTTATAATTGCGGCTATAACAGATTGGTACGACGGATGGTTGGCCCGTAAATTTAATTACATTACAGAGTGGGGAAAATTTCTCGATCCTCTTGCCGATAAAATTCTTACCTCAACCGCTTTTATTGCATTTGTAATTTTAAATATCCTTCCTCTATGGATGGTTTTGTTAATTATTTTGCGGGATATAATAGTAACTGCGCTTAGAATATTTGCAGATCATAGAAAAATTCCTTTCTCAACCAGCTTTTCTGCTAAATGGAAAACCTTTCTGCAGATGTTCTTTCTCTATTATTTACTTCTCTTGTATACCGCCAACAAGGTTGAATGGATTAATAAATTAAGTCCTGATCTATTTAAGACATTGTTAAATGCCGACTTAATTTATTTTACTATGTTAACGATTACACTTTTTACATTAATTACCGGCATAACATATGTAACAACAAATAGAATTCTAATTAAAAAACTATTCCATCTTGAAAATAAATCTAATTGAAAAAATAATAGGATCGGGGTTCTTTACCGGCTATATTCCTAAAGCCAGCGGAACCTTTGCAAGTGCTTTGGCTTTGCTGTTATTTTTAATACCCGGTTTTGAGAATCCAACATTTTTAATGTTCTTAATTTCGGTATCAATTGTAGTGGGTGTGCCTATTGCAACCAAATTCGAAAAATTATATGGACAAGATCCTTCTCAATATACTTTCGATGAATTTATTGGTACCTGGATAACAATGCTTTTCATTTCCAAAAAGGTCTGGATAATTTTACCGGCATTTGTTCTATGGAGGTTACTGGATATTTATAAACCCTTTCCTGCTAAACAACTTGAATCTATTAAGGGTGGCTGGGGAGTTATTCTTGATGATGTCGTAGCAGGTCTTTATTCATTCATTATCGTTCAATTAACTATTCATATCATTAACCGGTTAACATAGTAGAGTGATTTAATTATGAAAGCAGAAATCATTACAATAGGCGATGAAATACTTATTGGTCAGACTTTGAATACTAATGCCGCTTTTATCGGATCGAAATTAACCGATCTGCAAATCGATGTTTCATTTTCGTGTGTGGTGCATGATAATGAATCTGATATCAAAAATGAGTTTAAAAAAGCTTATGAGCATAACGACGTTATAGTTGTTACCGGTGGTTTAGGTCCAACACATGATGATGTTACGCGTAAATGTGTTGTTGAGTTCTTCAAAACGGAATTGATACAGAATGAAGAGGTACTTGCCGACATTAAAAAATTCTTTGAGGTAAGAGGAAGACAGCTTACAAAAACTAATGAAGGTCAGGCATTGGTTCCGAAAATTGCAGTACCAATTAGAAACAGTAGGGGAACCGCTCCCGGTTTCTGGATCGAGAAGAATAAGAGAATTTTTATTGTTATGCCCGGTGTCCCTTATGAAATGAAAGGGATGATGGAAAACTTTGTTTTACCAAATCTTGAAGAACGGATTGGTAATAGAAAATATTTCAAACGGACAATAAATTTATTAACAACAGGAATCCCGGAATCGATGTTATATGATAAACTCGGAGACCTTAATCAATTATTAGGCGGAGCAAGCTTAGCATTTTTACCAAGTCAATTTGGTGTTAAAATGCGTATAACCACACAAGCAGAAACTGATCAATTGGCATTAAATAAATTAGAAGATATTGAACAAAAAATAAGAAGCTCCGTTGGAAAGTTTATATTTGGTAAAAACGATGATTCTTTGGAAGGAGTTGTAGCTAAATTATTAATAGACAGGAATTTAAAACTTTCAGTTGCAGAATCCTGTACCGGTGGTTTAATAGCGAATCGACTCACAAATATTTCAGGAAGCAGCAAGTTTCTGGAACGTGGAGTTGTAGCTTATAGTAATGCAGCTAAAGTTGAGATTCTTAAAGTGAATGAAGATACCATTGCTAATAATGGTGCTGTAAGTCTCGAAGTAGCTATGCAAATGGCAGAAGGGATCAAATCAATTAGCGGTTCGGATATTGGACTGGCAACTACGGGAATAATGGGACCAACCGGAGCAACGCCTACCAAACCTGTCGGTCTTGTTCATATCGGTATCTGTGATGATAAGATTTGTACTGCCAAAGAATTCAGATTTGGTGACGATCGGCTTCTTAATAAAGACCGTGCATCTCAGGCAGCACTCGAAATGTTGCGCAGAAATCTGTTAGGCATTTCTTATGATGATTAGAACTTTCATCGCTCTTGAAATACCTCAGGATATAATTGATGAAATAATTACGATTAGAAATAATATGGTTCCTTCTTACCTTAGTATTAAATGGGAAAGTAGTGACAAACTTCATGTTACATTAAAATTCCTTGGAGAGACTGAACAGGAGACTATTGAAAAAATATTCGCATCCCTCGAAAAGTTATCAACTAAATATCATAAATTCGATCTGCAACTTGACCGTTTCGGATTTTTCAAATCCAATGGCATTCCGCGGATTTTATGGACGGGATTAAAAGAAAACTTTGAACTCGAAAATTTTGTGCAAGAAATTGATATATTGTGCAGTGAATTTGGATTTGAAAAGGAAAAACGCAAATTCAAACCGCATATAACTATGCTTAGAATAAAAAACGAAAGTATAATCAAAGAAGTTAATTCACTTGATAATTACAGACTGCCTCAATTAAAGTTTGTTGGGAATAAAATTATAATGTTCCAGAGTATTTTAACAAAAGGTGGTTCTATTTATAAACCAATAAAAAGTTTATTACTATAAATATAGTGGAGGGAATATGGCAATGGAAAAAGATGCCAGACTAAAAATTTTAGAAGACACCATTTCCAATATTGAAAAGCAATATGGAAAGGGAACAATAATGAAACTGGGCAACGGAGTAATCGCTGAAGTTGAATCAATTTCAACTGGTTCACTTTCACTCGATTATGCTCTTGGAATTGGTGGAGTTCCTCGTGGAAGAATTGTAGAAATTTATGGACCTGAATCGTCCGGTAAAACAACATTATGTCTTCACATTATTGCTGAAGCTCAGAAAAAAGGTGGTCTTGCAGCGTTTATAGATGCTGAACATGCTATGGATCTTAATTATGCCAAACGTCTGAATGTTGATACTGCTAATCTACTTTTATCTCAGCCCGATTTTGGAGAACAGGCTCTTGAAATAGTTGATACTTTAATCCGCAGTAATGCCCTTGATATAATTGTGGTGGATTCAGTAGCGGCTCTTGTTCCTCGTTCCGAAATTGAAGGCGATATGGGCGATCCGCAAATGGCTATGCAAGCTCGATTGATGTCCCAGGCACTTCGTAAAATAACCGGTGCAATCAGTAAGTCGAAAACATGTGTGATTTTTACAAATCAGCTCAGAAGTAAAATCGGTATCATGTTCGGTAATCCGGAAACAACTACGGGTGGTAATGCTCTTAAGTTCTATGCATCGGTTCGACTTGATATCAGAAGAGTTGCAGCAATCAAAGATGGTAATAATGTTATCGGTAATAGAACCAAGGTTAAAGTTGTTAAAAGTAAAGTTGCACCACCATTTAAAGAAGTTGAATTCGACATTCTCTATAACGAAGGTATAAGCAAAGCCGGTGATATAATTGATCTTGCTACAGACCATAATATATTAAAGAAAAGCGGTGCATGGTTTACTTATAAAGAAGATAGATTCCAGGGCAGAGAACAATTGAAACAAAAAATGCTTGAAGATCAGCAATTGTTCGCTTCTTTAGAAAAAGAAGTGAAGGTTAATTTAGGTATCATAAAAGAAGAGCAGAAGCAAGTAAAAGAAGAACAGCCGGAAACAAAATCAAAGAAAAAATAATAAATGATAGTTTCTTCGCTTAAAAAGAAGAATAATAGTGTCGAAATTATTTTCGTTGACGGTTCCGTTATTGTTGCTGATTATAATGTGGTTGTTGCAGAAGCTATTCGTAAAAATGATGATTTAAGTGAAGAAAAAATAAATTATCTTTTAAACCGGAGTGAACTTAGTAAAATTAAAAACTATGCATTCCGGTTTTTAGGTATTAGGAATCATTCCTCCCGCGAACTCAAATTAAAACTTATTAAAAAAAAATTTTCAGTGGATTTGATTGATGAAGCTATTAGTGAGTTAATATCCAAAAATTTGATTGATGATAAACAGTTTGCAAAGCAGTTTCTGGATGAAAAGTTAACTAAAGGGAAATCCGGTCCTAATAAAATTAAGAGTGAATTGATTAAAAAGGGGATTGAAAGAAAGATAATAGATGAATTGATTTTAAGTATTGATAACATCTCATCTTACCAGAATGCTCTAAATCTTGCAAGAAAGAAATACCACACCATCAAAGAGAAGGATAGAAAAAAATCAAAACAAAAAATTTATAATTTTTTACATACGAAGGGATTCGATTCTGAACTGATTCTATCTGTTCTAAAAGAAATAATTATTGATGATGAGGAATAATTGTAAACTGATTTGGTCGGTATTTATGTTTTAAGTATTTTTGATACCAATATTTGCATCCTGATGTAAAAAGAAAAATAATTGAATAAACTATTCCTTATAAATCTAATTTATTTTACACAAAGTAATGGAAGACATAAAATTTATAAAAACTGTAATACCAGCTTATAAAAACGATTAAAATCGAGACCACCTTGTGTGGTCTTTTTTGTAATTAAAAGAGGTTTCTATGAAAAATAATAAAATTGATTTCGAAGGATTGACATTTGACGACATACTTTTACTTCCAGCCCGATCCAATATCTTGCCGCGTCAGGTCGATATTAAAACAAAATTAACCGCAGAGATTAAACTAAATATTCCATTTCTTTCTGCTGCAATGGATACTGTAACAGAATCTCAAATGGCAATTGCTATGGCTGCGCAGGGGGGAATCGGTATTATTCATAAAAACATGTCTATTGAAAAACAAGCTGATGAAGTTGACAAAGTAAAAAGATCTGAAAGCGGGATGATTGTTAAACCCATTACTCTTTCTCCAGAACAAACAATCTATGAAGCTGAAGAATTTATGAGTAAATATCATATATCTGGAATTCCTGTTGTAGACCAGAGTGGTAAACTGATTGGAATACTTACAAACCGCGACCTTAGATTTGAACCGAATCGTAAACTGAAAGTAAGTCAATTAATGACTAAAGAAAATTTAATTACTGCTCCGATTGGTACTACTCTGGAAGTTGCCGAAAGAATTCTTCATAAACACCGGATTGAAAAATTACCCGTCGTTGACAAAAAAGGAATTCTTAAAGGTTTGATTACATATAAAGATATTATGAAGAAGAAAAAATTCCCTGATGCATGTAAAGATAATTTCGGAAGGTTGCGTGTTGGCGCTGCGGTTGGTGTTTCTAAAGATACATTTGAAAGAGTTGAAGCACTTGTCCATTCTCATGTTGATGTTGTAATTGTAGATACAGCACATGGTCATTCATCTGGAGTTCTTACTACGATTAAGAATATCAGAAAAAAATATAAGGACCTTCAGTTAATTGCAGGTAATATTGTTACCAGAGAAGCCGCTCTTGAATTAGTTGAATGCGGTGTTAATGCGGTTAAAGTTGGAATTGGTGCCGGATCTATCTGCACTACTAGAGTAATTGCCGGTGTTGGTGTTCCGCAAATTTCTTCGATTATTAATGTTGCAGTTGCATTAAAAGGGAAAGGAATTCCTGTAATTGCAGATGGCGGCATAAAACAAACAGGTGATGTTGCTAAAGCTATTGCAGCCGGTGCTGATACCGTTATGATGGGTGGTATGTTTGCCGGTTGCGATGAAGCACCCGGAGAAAAAGTCTTGTTCGAAGGAAGAAGTTTTAAAGTGTATAGAGGAATGGGATCTCTCAGTGCTATGAAACAGGGAAGCAGCGACCGTTATTTCCAGGATATGGAAGATGATATTAAAAAACTTGTTCCGGAAGGTGTTGAAGGAAGAGTTCCATATAAAGGACCTCTAGCAGAAACAATTTATCAATTTGTCGGTGGATTAAGAGCTGCAATGGGTTATTGCGGTGCAAAAAATATTAAAGAGCTCAAGACTAAAACAAAATTTGTTAAGATATCTTCTGCCGGTTTAAGAGAAAGTCATCCACATGATATTATGTTAACAGAAGAAGCTCCTAACTATCAGATTGTTCAAAAATTATAATTAAGCTAATTTCCCTTTTACAGTAAAAGAGTTTAACTATGTTCAAAGTTCTCGTACTTGCTTATTATTATCCTCCAATGGGCTTAAGCGGTGTTCAACGTACATTAAAATTTACCAGGTATATGCCTCAGTTTAACTGGGAACCAACTGTTATAACTGCCGGAAATATAGCTTACTTTGCGCACGATTTTAGTTTGTTGAAAGAGGCGGAAGAAGCTGGAGTAAAAATTATTCGAACCGAAGCATACGATCCTAATTCAATCATCGGTAAAAAATATGGCACTGTTAACATGCCCAAGGAATTTGTTAGAAAATTATATTCTAACTTTTCTAAATCTTTTTTTATTCCTGATAACAAAAAATCATGGGCTAAAAGAGCCTACCAGAAAGCAAGAGAAGTTCTTAAAAAGGAACGGTTCGATATTATCTATGTTACTATTCCTCCTTATTCAAGTTTTGTATATGCTGCAAAGTTGAAACAGGAATTTCAAATTCCACTTTTTGTTGATTACCGCGATCTCTGGCTTGGTAATCATTTTGCATTTTATCTTACACCCTGGCATCGAATTAAGCACAAAAAACTGGAGTATGCTTCTCTACACAATTCGGATAAAATAATTGTAATAAATCGTAGGATAAAAGAAAATCTTTTAACGACTTATAATTTTCTCAATTTCAATGAAATAGTAATTATTCCTCATGGATTTGATCCTGGTGATTTTGAAAGTGTATTACCAAAACAAAATCCAACCGGTAAAATTAAATTAACTTATTCAGGAATATTTTACGAAAGTGTTACACCGGTTTATTTATTGAAGGCATTTAAACAATTATCAGTTGAAAGACCTGACATTAGCGCAAAATATCAGATTGAGTTTATCGGTTTATTAAGAAAAGAAAATAAAAAATTAATAAGTGAATTAGGATTAACAGATTCGATACATGAAGTGGGTTATTTAGAACATATTGAAGCGGTTAAACGCATTAGGCAAAGCGATGTATTATGGATGATGATTGGAAATTCACAAAACTCCGATACTATTTCTACAAGTAAATTATTTGAATATTTCGGATCAAGAAAGCCGATCCTTGGCTCGGTACCAGAAGGTGTAGCTAAAACTGCTCTTCAGGAATACGGTGCATCTTTTATTACTCCACCTGATGATATTGAGCAGATTAAACAAAAATTGATTGAGATACACAATCTGTTTGTTCTAAATGAGCTTCCAAAACCAAATGAAGAGTTTGTAAATAAACACAACAGAATAAACCTAACCGAGCAGCTCGTCACCCAATTTCAATTTTATTTACGGACGTAATATGAATGTTGTGATTATTGGTTCGGGTGGAAGAGAACATGCTATCGCACTTTCGGTATCTAAAAGTAAGTTGCTGAATAAACTCTTTATTTTGCCAGGTAATCCCGGAACAGGTAAACTCGGAATAAATATTCCTATCGATGTAAATGATTCCTTGGGGATATTAGATTTTTGTCTAAGTAATTCAATTGATCTGGTTATTGTTGGCCCAGAGCAACCATTGATTGATGGTATTGCAGATTTGTTACATAATAATGATGTTAAAGTTTTCGGCCCATCTAAAGAAGCAGCAAGATTAGAAGGTGAAAAATCCTTCGCAAAAGATTTAATGAAAGAATATGGAATTCCTACTGCTGCTTATGAAATATTCTATAAAGATGATTATGAAAAATCGTTAACTTATTTGCAAAACATAAAATATCCGGTTGTAATTAAAGCCGATGGTATTGCAGCAGGAAAGGGAGTTGTTATTGCGGAGAATTATCAAGCGGCAAAAAATGCTGTTGACGATTGTTTTGTTAACTATTCATTTGGTAATGCCGGCAATAAAATTGTAATAGAAGAATTTATGACGGGACAGGAAGCTTCAATCTTTGCAATAACAGATGGATGGGATTTTAAATTATTACCCGCTGCTCAGGATCATAAAAGAATATTTGATGGTGATAAAGGTAAAAACACAGGTGGAATGGGAGCATATGCACCGACTCCCTTTGTTGATGAAGAAATTTTATCTCAGGTCTCACAAAAAATTGTTATTCCAACCTTAAAAGCAATGAGAGATAAAAGCGCTAATTATTCCGGATGCCTCTATTGCGGTCTGATGCTTACAGATGATGGTCCTAAAGTTGTCGAATATAATTGTAGATTCGGCGACCCTGAAACACAGGTTGTCCTTCCTCTGCTTGATGGTGATTTACTGGAATTATTATTTACTACAGCTATCGGTAAAATAAATAAAAATTCTGTCTGGTATAACGGTGGTTCGTCTGCGTGTGTTGTTGCTGCTTCTGCTGGCTATCCTGATAAATATGAAAAAGGAAAAGTTATTTCTGGAATTGATAATGCTGAAAACGATGAGCTTTTAGTCTATCATGCCGGTACTTCAATTAAAAATGGTGAACTGGTAACTAACGGTGGTCGTGTTATGGGTATAACTTCGGTTATTAAAGAAAATAACCTAAAGATTGCAAAACAAAAGTGTTATGATGCTATATCAAAAATATATTTTGATGGAATGCAGTTCCGAAAAGATATATGCGATAAGGCTCTTAACCAGAACAGTAAATGAAATATAAATCAGCCCGGAGGCCAATTCATTTTTCTTCCACCCAGTAAATGAATATGAATGTGTGGGACTTCCTGTCCTGAATCTGGTCCTGAATTTAATACAAGTCTGAATCCGCTTTCAAAAACTCCAAGTTTTTTTGCAATATGATTAGCAGCATCATAAAGCTCCCCGAGTAATTGAGAATGCTTTTCCTTAAATAAATCTTTTGCCGATTCAATTTCTGTAGTTTTAGGAATGATCAATACATGAACAGGAGCTTGCGGACGTATGTCCTTAAAAGCAAGCACCGATTAGGTTTCGTAAACAATATCAGCTGGAATTTCTTTACGAATTATTTTTGCAAATATTGTTTCTCCCATTATAATCCCTTTTCTATTTCGTATTTCTTTAATTTGTTGTAAAGATGACTTCGCTGGATGCCAAGAATCTCAGCGGTCTTACTAACATTCCAGTTGTTAAGGGATAACTGTTTAAGAATAAATGCCTTCTCAGCTTTCTCTTTGAATTCCTGGAATGTATTGGAGGTATTCAAAATTTCATCTACTGCAGATGTAGATGCCGGGAGGTAGGCGTTTATTTCCTTTTCACTAATGGTATTTGAATTAACCATAATAACAATGCGTTCAATATAATTTCTTAGCTCACGAATATTTCCTTTCCACGAAAATCCCTGTAAAGCTTTAATTGCAGCATCAGTCCATTCCTTTTGACCAAATTTATTTTTATCGCAAATAAATTTAGAGAAGTGCTCTACCAGTAGAGGGATGTCTTCTTTGCGCTCTCTTAATGGAGGAACATTAATCGGAATAACATTTAATCTATGATAAAGATCTTCTCTAAAGTTTCCTTTCTGAATTTCCGAAAGTAAGTCTTTGTTTGTAGCAGAAATAATTCTAACATCAACATTAATTTTCGATGTACCTCCAACACGTTCTATTTTCCCTTCTTCAATAGCTCGTAAAACTTTTGCCTGGGCGTGTAGACTCATATCTCCAATTTCATCCAAAAAGAGATTACCTCCATCGGCAAGTTCAAATTTGCCTATTCTTTGTTTTACCGCTCCGGTAAATGATCCTTTTTCATGTCCAAATAATTCGGACTCAATTAGTTCGTGTGGTATTGCGGCACAATTAACTTCTATCAATTCCTTATTACTTCTTAAACTCTGTTTATGTATTTCCTGTGCAACAAGTTCTTTACCAGTTCCATTTTCTCCGGTAATTAAAACACGTGCATCGGTCTTTGCTACACGTGTAATTGTGTCTAAAATATTTTTAATAGAAGAGCTGTTCCCTATAATAACTTCTGTAGCAGAAAGCTCTTTTTTTAATTTTTTGTTCTCTTTAATTAAATTCGATTGTTCCGCTGCATTACGGACGGAAATCAAAAGCTTATCTCTATCGATCGGTTTCTCTAAAAAATCGAAGGCGCCTAATTTTGTTGCAGTAACTGCATTCTGAACGCTTGCATGTGCAGAAATCATTATAACCCTTATGTCATTTCCTTTTTCTTTTAGCAAGCTTAAGATTTCAAAACCACTTTTAACCGGCATCTGAATATCGAGAAGTAGAACGTCATAACTTCCATACTCAAGTTTCTGAATCCCCTTGGTTGAATCAGTTGTGTAATCAACCGAGTAATCCTCGTATTCGAGAATCATTTTAATACTTTCACAAATTTCATGTTCATCATCAATAACTAAAATTGATTTCATAATTTAATCCTGAAAAAAAGTAATTGATAAATTTTCAAAATATCCGAAGGAAGAATATCTTCATTACATTTAAGTGATTCAGCAAATAATTCACCGAGATGATTTGCAATTATATCCCGGAAGCTATAGCCACCTTCAATGAATAATCCCTCTTCTACGTTCTCTACAAAAATACCCATAAATTTGGATAAATTAAAAAATCCAAAGTTATACCTCAGAAATGCATTACCGAAAAAGTGGGCAAGTTTATCCTTATCGCCAAAGTTCTTATCTGGAGTATCAAAAAATAATCTGGAAGGTAAGTTTGCAACTTTTTGATTAAATATTTTTTTTGGTGGCGAAGGGAGTGGAATAATTATTTGTGAACCGAATAGAAATCTCACTTTAATATGATCGAATGGTAAACATGTAAATGTAAGTGCAAGTAAAGCTTCTGAGAAATCACCATCATAAAAATTAATTGCCTTTTGATAAATCAAATCCACCTGTGCAAGGTCATCATTATTTTTTTTGAATGATTCAAATTCACCGGAAGCAATAAATTCTGATAAGTAGAATAAACCACCATAAAACGATTTATCATATTTTGCTTGTGCTAAGAGATTTTGAAAAGGTGAGAGGGTTATTACGACAATTAATAATATTCTTCTCAAAATAGACCGCTATTTATGTTTGGATAACACCGGTGGAGAATTTTTTTATTTCAGGGTTAATATTAGCACATTCAATAGCGCTCGAAATATATTCGCGTGTTAGTGCTGGATCGATAATCTCATCAATCCACAAACGTGCTGCAGCATAAAGAGGTGAATTTTTCTCTTCGTAAGATTTTAATACTTCGTTTAATAATTTTTCTTTTTGTTCTTTAGTAAATTCTTTGCCGGACTTTTCCATTTGCTTAACTCTTATATCCAGCAGAACACTGCTTGCCTGAGCGCCACCCATAACAGCAATTTTTGCATTTGGATAAGCAAAAATGAAACGTGGATCGTAAGCTTTACCACACATTGCATAATTACCGGCACCGTAACTATTACCAATTATTATTGTGATTTTTGGTACAACAGAATTAGCAACGGCATTTACCATCTTTGCACCGTCTTTAATTATTCCGCCATGTTCCGCCTTACTTCCAACCATAAATCCGGTTACATCCTGAATAAATACAAGAGGAATCTTTTTTTGATTACAATTCATTATAAATCGTGTAGCCTTATCTGCACTATCGGAGTAAATTACTCCGCCAATCTGCATTTCACCTTTTTCCGTTTTAACAATATTTCTTTGATTAGCTACTATTCCAACTGCCCATCCGTCAATCCGTGCATAAGCGGTAATAATTGTTTTACCATATCCGGATTTGTATTCATCTATTTCAGAATTGTCGACTATTCTTGCTAATAACTCGTAAGTATCGTAAGGTTTGGTCGTGTCGTCAGGTAGAATACTGTAAATCTCCCGGGAATTAAATTTAGGAGGAATTGTTTCAATCCTGTTAAACCCGGCAGATTCGTTTATTCCATATTTACTAACGATGCTTCTAATCTGTGCCAGACATTCCTGATCATTCTTCATAATATAGTCAGTAACACCTGAAATATTGGATTGAACACGAGCCCCGCCAAGATTTTCGTTATTTATCTCCTCACCAATAGCTGCTTTAACAAGATGCGACCCGGCTAAAAAAACAGATCCTTCACCCTCTACTATTAGAGCTTCGTCACTCATTATCGGTAGATAAGCTCCACCTGCAACGCATGGTCCCATTATTGCGGAGATCTGGGGAATTCCCATCGCAGACATAACAGCATTGTTTCTGAAGATTCTACCAAAGTGTTCTTTATCGGGAAAGATTTCATCCTGTAATGGAAGGAAAACTCCTGCACTATCAACCAGATAAATAATGGGTAAACGGTTTTCAATAGCAACTTCCTGAGCACGTAAATTTTTCTTAGCCGTAATAGGAAACCATGCACCGGCTTTAACAGTTGCATCATTTGCAACAATTACAAAATTTCTTCCATTAATTTTACCGATTCCATAAACTGTTCCTGAAGAAGGTGCACCTCCGTATTCTTCATACATTCCAAATGCAGCAAGAGTACTTAATTCTAAAAAAGTAGTATCACTATCAATAAGTAAAGAAATTCTTTCACGGGCGGTTAATTTCCCTTTTTCGTGCTGCTTTGCAATTGCATTCTTTCCGCCGCCAAGTTTAATGTTTTCTTTTATTGCATCTAGTTTTCTGATAAGGTTTTTATAATAATCTTCTTTTCGAAGTGTGGATTCGTTTTGTATTAATGATGAACCGATTGGCTTCATAAAATTTCCTTAATCCTGTAAAAGTTCTCTTGCTAAAACTATTCTCTGAACTTCCGAGGTACCTTCACCAATAGTAAGAAGTTTAACATCTCTATAAAATTTTTCTACCGGGTAGTCTTTAACAAATCCATACCCGCCGAATATTTGAACGGCTTCATTAGCAGCTTTAGTAGCAATTTCGCTTGCGAATAATTTTGCCTTTGCAGCAGCAGAAAAGACCGATTTACCGTTATCCTTAAGTATTGCTGCTTTATAAGTCATTAAACGTGCAGCTTCAATATCGGTTGCCATATCAGAGAGCTTGAATTGTATTCCTTGAAATTCCGAAATCGGTTTATTGAATTGCTTCCTCTCTTTGGAGTAGGCGACTGAAGCGTCGAGGCATCCTTGCGCAAGTCCAACACTTAATGCTGCAATAGAAATTCTTCCACCTTCCAGTATTTTCATTGCCTGAATAAATCCTTCACCTTCAATACCAATTAAGTTCACTTTAGGGACAACACAATTTTCAAAAAGTAACTGAGTAGTTTCACTTGCGCGCATTCCAAGTTTATTCTCTTTTTTACCGGCACTAAAACCATGATAACCCTTTTCAACTATAAATGCCGAAATTCCTTTTTTGCCTTTTGACTTATCAGTAATTGCCATTACAACTGCGGTTTTACCAGACTCGCCATGAGTAATAAAATTTTTTGTACCGTTCAGTATGTAATTATCACCATCTAATACTGCGGTAGTTTGCATTGCTGCAGCATCGCTGCCGGAGGATGGTTCAGTTAAGCCCCATGCACCAATTACTTTTCCGCTTGCCAGATCAGGAAGATATTTTTTCTTCTGTTCTTCATTAGCATGCATAAGGATATGATTAGTACACAAACCATTATGTGCTGCAACTGAAAGAGAAATAGAAGGATCAATCCTTGCTAATTCTTCAACCACAATAGAATATTCTACATAACCTAATCCGGCTCCGCCATATTCCTCCGGAACAAGTATTCCAAGAAAACCTAAATCTCCAAGCTGATGCATTATATCAATCGGAAATTTCTGGGGTTCATCATATTCCATTACAACAGGTTTTATAACATTCTCGGCGAATTCCCTGATTGTATCCCTTATAGTCCTTCTGTTTTCATCAAGATCAATTAGAAATTGATTGTTATTGGTTTCCATTTCAGTCCCTTACTTTTTTAAAGTTAGTATAGATTGTTTCTGCAACCTGGTAGGGAGAAGTAGTTCCGCTTATTACATTTTTAAGCGATTCACTTAAAAATAATTCACTCTCGTTCGACCACAATTCGTTCTTAAGCAAGTTCTCTGCAATTTCTTTAATTCTGATTTTATAATTTTCTTCGCGCTTCTCTTTAAGAAGATTGTTATTGATCATGAAATTACGGTGCCGTTCAATTTCCTCTGCAATTTCAATTGTACCCACATTTTCTGATGCAATACATCTAATAATATTTGGTAACCAGTCCTTTTCAGTATGATCTCTCATCATTAAGATTGTTCTAATTGCTGTCTGTGCCGAATCCGAACCCGGGCGGTCACTTTTGTTAAGTACAAAAAAATCGGCTATCTCCATCAATCCCGCTTTCATTGCTTGAATAGAATCGCCCGATTCAGGTACTAAAACTACAATTGTAGTATCGGCAGTTTTTGCAATATCAAGTTCAGATTGTCCTACGCCAACAGTTTCAAAAATAATTAAATCATAACCGGCAGCGTCAAGAACATCTGCTGCATCAATAGTTTTTTTGCTTAGTCCGCCAAGACTACCGCGTGTAGCCATACTTCTAATAAATATTCCGGGGTCATTACCAATATCGTTCATACGAACACGGTCGCCAAGTAAAGCTCCGCCGGTAAAAGGGCTTGTTGGATCAACGGCAATAATTCCAATTTTCTTGTTTTGATTACGATAAAACTTTGCGAGTTGATTTGTTAATGTAGATTTACCTGCACCGGGAGGACCGGTTATTCCAATTCTATAAGCATTACCGGTTCTTTTATGTAATTCTTTTAATAATTCAGCTGATATTGAATTATTCGATTCAACAATACTTATTGCACGGGATACGTATCGTTTATCATTTTCAAAAATCTTCTCTGCAATTTCAATAACATTCATAAAAATTATTGCCTGTACAAATTAGTTTTATAAATATATTTTTTAACACTTTCAGGAACAAGAAAATCTACCGGCAAATTATTCCTAACACGTTCACGTATATCCGTGGAAGATATTTCTATAGTAGGTGTATCTAATAAAACAGCTTTTTCAAAAAATCTGTTCCTTGTCTCTTCAATGTCGGTTTTTCTTTTCATTACAACCAAGGAAACAAGACGGATTATTTCATCGGGTTGATACCATTTATCGAATACAAGCAGATTATCATAACCAATGATCAATTCAAGGGATTCATATTTTTCACTTAGATAGAGTAAGGTATTATAAGAATAAGATATACCTTCGGCTTTAAGTTCGTAATCGGAGTAGTCAAAGTAAGGTATATTGTCTATAGCAAGCTTAACCATATTAAGTCTATGCTCTGCCGATGATGATAACAGATCTGTCTTATGAGGAGAGATATTACAGGGTATGAAAATTATCTTATCCAGGTTTCTTTTCTCGCGGACAAATTGTGCAGTAATTAAATGTCCGTTATGAACAGGATCGAATGTACCGCCAAGAATTCCAATTTTACTTTTCATTTTTATTTTGCGGTTTCTAATGGGAATAAATTTCGAATTAAATCACGAAGCACTTCAACTTCGTAATCACAGGTTGCTTTTAAATAACCCTGGCTGTTTTTACTCTGCATCTTTTTAAACGCAAGTCTTATAGCAAATCTAAAATATTGTTTACGGATATTTTCATCAACCCAGCCCTTTTTTAATCTTAATGAAGAGCCTATTATTTTTATATGATCTTTGGGCAGATTTAACAAATCGAATTCTTCATTTAATTCCGATTCGATTATTTCTCTTTCCTTACGGATTGCATACCTGAATAACAGTATAAAATAAATTATAAGTCCAATCATAAAAACGAATCCGAACAAAAATGTGGTGTTAAAGCTTACAGTAAAATTCCACATGAAATGAAAAAATATTGCAAGCAATAATCCGGCAACAGGTAAAAATGATCTTGAAGTTTTCAAATTAAATTTTGCGATTCCGAGAAATGCTCCGAATGTTGCAGTCGAAATCATATGCATAACCGCAGAGAATAATGAACGGACGAACACGAGAAATATCCATGATGATAATGTATCGCCATATGTAACAAAGTATGTAAAATTTTCTGTCATCCCAAAACCTAATCCTATCGCACTTCCGTAAACCAATCCGTCTGTAATATTATCAAATTTTCTGGATTTAACAGACCATAATAGAAAAACACCTTTAGCAACCTCCTCGGAAACAGGTGCGAAAAGAATCGTCTGAATAAGTGTATTACCGGTGCTGCCATCTTCCTCAATACCTGTAAAATTCCCTAATAATGCACTCCCTAAAATTCCTAAAATAATTGCGCCGAAAGCGCCCCATAAAAAATGTAAAATTAAAAATCGTAACGGTTCTCTTTCATATTTATCCATTCTCCAGATAATAATTAAATAAATTATCATTGGGAATATTGCAGCTAAAAGGGAAGCATTAGTAGGCATTTTTTAACCCATATACTTTATTTATAATAGGATAAAGAGAAATTCTTAAGTTATCTCTTATATCTACATATTTAATCATTTCTTGATTATAAGCGAATTGGTGACTATATTTTGTCCCAATTTTTTCGCTCTTTGTTAAAATGATAATAAAATATACAAATTTTTCAGACGGCATCCATCAAATTATATTTGATGAACCTGTCGAAAAAGTGGGTCTGGAAGAATTATTCTTCGGAAATGTTCAAGTTGACTGCAGAATGGATAAGTCCCAGCATCAGATTGTATTGAATTGCGAAGCAGTGGTCAATTCTAAGATGGTTTGCGATAGATGTAACTCCGAATTTAATACAAAATTGTATGCGAATTTCCAGTTGAGTTACATTTTTTCAAAGAATCCTGTTGTTTCAGAGGATTACAATGTAAAGTACATTTCTGCTGATCAGGATAAAATTGATATAAGCAAAGATGTATATGAATATACAGAGCTTTCAATTCCGATGAAAAAATTGTGCAGTGATGAATGCAAAGGTTTATGTTCCGTTTGTGGAATAAATATGAATCAAGGTAAATGTGATTGTCACCTTGAAAAGACAAATGATATTTGGGAACCATTAAAAAAATTAAAATCTAATAACTAAACAAAGGTTAAACGATGCCTAATCCGAAACGTAAGATGTCTAAGAGCAGAAGGGATAAGCGCAGAACACATTATAAGGCAACTGTTCCTACCTTAAGCCGTTGCTCAAATTGTGGCGAACTTAAATTAAGCCATAGAGCATGCCCGAGCTGCGGTTATTATGCCGGCAGATCCATGTTCGTACCTGAATCCTAACATTCTTAATTATTTGTAAATGACACAAACAAAAAATGACATTAAATGCGTAATTGCAGTTGATGCTATGGGGGGCGATTATGCCCCTAAGAATGTTTTAATAGGTGCACTTGATGCATTCAACCAGAGCAACGACTTTGAGCTTATTTTAGTTGGCGACAAAGAGAAAATTCTTGAATCAGCTAAACTGGAGAACATTAAGATTGACGAGAAGATGATTTATCATACTTCTCAAATTATCGATATGGGTGATACTCCTACACAAGCATTAAAAACAAAACCTGATTCATCGATTGTTGTTGGTGCCAGACTTGTAAAAGAAAAAAAAGCGCACGCTTTTGTTAGTGCTGGTAATACAGGTGCTATGATGGCTGCTTCCACATTAATAATTGGAAGAATTGAGGGTGTTAGCCGACCAACTATCGGTGCTTCATTCCCGACTTCTCAAAATAAATTCTGCCTTTTATTTGATGTTGGTGCAAGTGTAGATAGCAAACCTCAGCATTTATTCGAATATGCTATTCTCGGATCCATTTTCGCTACGGAAATTTTCAGTTGTTCTAATCCTTCGGTTGGTGTGCTAAGTGTTGGTGAGGAGGAATCGAAAGGTAATGAGTTATCGTTAGCCACATTTAAACTTCTTAAGGAATCCAAACTTAATTTTATAGGAAATGTTGAGGGTAGAGATATTACTAAAGGAAATGTTGATGTTATTGTCTGCGATGGTTTTCTTGGTAATGTAATTCTAAAGTTTGGTGAGAGTGTTCTTACTCTTCTTAAATCCCGTATTAAGGATTATTCCAAAAGAGGTCTTATTAATAAAATTTATGCTCTTATCGTTAAGAAAGTTTTGAAAGTCTCTCTTAGCGATATGGATTATCAAACGCACGGAGGAGTTCCGCTTCTTGGTGTTAATGGTATTAGTATTATTGGTCATGGTTCAAGTACACCACTGGCAATAAAGAATATGGTATTGCGTGCAAAAGAAATGTACGACAAAAATTTAATTCAGAAATTTCAGGAAGCTTTAAAAGAATATGCCGTTACAAAATAAAAAAGTGAATGCTGCTATTACTGCAGTGGGAATTTATGCCCCGGATAAAATTCTGGATAATAAATATTTCGAATCTATTGTTGAAACAAACAATGAATGGATTATAAGCAGAACCGGAATTAAAGAGCGACGAATGATGGAAAACGGTGCAACAAGCGATATGGCTGCTTTTGCTGTTCAGGACTTAATGAAAAATTCCGGATTAAAACCAGAAGAGATTGATGTAATCATTGTTGCAACTGTTACGCCTGATATGTTCTTTCCCGCATGTGCGTGCCTTGTTCAGGATAAAATTGGTGCAAAAAATGCATGGGGATTCGATCTATCTGCAGCTTGTTCCGGATTTTTATTCGCACTCGAAACAGGTTCAAAACTTATTGAAAGCGGTGCTTATAAAAAAGTTGTTGTTGTTGGCTCAGATAAAATGACCGCAATTACAGATTACACCGATAGAAATACCTGTATTCTATTCGGCGACCTTGCATCGGCAGTGTTACTCGAACCAACGGAAGATCTTAATTACGGAATAAAAGATACATTACTGTATGTGGATGGAACAGGAAAAGATAACTTGTATATGAAAGGCGGTGGTAGTTTAAGACCAGCTTCGCACGAAACAGTTGATAACAAATGGCATTATATCTATCAGGATGGTAAAGCAGTATTTAAGGTTGCGGTTAAAGGAATGGCCGATGTCTCTTATGAAATTATGAAGAAGAATAATTTAACTTCTGATGATGTTGCATACCTCGTTCCTCATCAGGCAAATATGAGAATAATTGATGCTACTGCTGAAAGAATGGGAGTTTCGAAAGATAAAGTAATGATTAACATAGATCGATACGGCAACACAACTGCAGCAACTATTCCTTCATGTATAACAGAATATTATCGCAACGGCAAATTAAAAAAGGGCGATAATTTAATTCTCGCTGCGTTCGGTGCCGGGTATACATGGGGAGCTATCTATTTAACATGGGGTATTGATTAGTGGGCAAGAAAGCGTTCATATTCCCCGGACAGGGTTCTCAATACGTTGGAATGGCAAAAGATCTTTTCGAGAATTCCGTTGAAGCAAAAGAAATGATCCGTACTGCAGAAGAAGCTATTGGTATTCCACTTTCTCATATTATGTTTAATGGACCGGAAGAATCGCTTAAACAAACAGATTTTACTCAGCCGGCAATTTTTGTTCATAGTGTTGTTCTGGCAAGTATTTTAAGAACATTGGAACCTGATATGGTTGCCGGTCATTCCTTAGGTGAATACTCCGCACTTGTATCAGCTAAAGCAATTCAATTTTATGAAGCTATAAAACTTGTACATGTACGCGGTAAAGCCATGCTGCATGCTGGTATTGAACAGCCAGGAACTATGGCAGCTGTTGTGGGATTATTACCAGATAGACTTGAAAAAATTTGTAACGATGCTTCTTCAGCCGGTATTGTTCAATGTGCAAATTTTAACTCACCCGGGCAAATTGTAATTAGCGGCTCAGTTGAAGGTGTTAGGGCAGCAATGGAAATTTGCAAAAAAGAAGGCGCTAAACTTGTAAAAGAATTAGTTGTAAGCGGTGCGTTCCATTCGCCGCTAATGTCTTTGGCAAAAGATAAATTAAAAATGAAACTTGATACTACTCCTTTTTATGATTCTAAAATTCCAGTTTATACAAATGTTACTGCTTCTCCAGTTAAGGATAAAAATAAAATTAAAGAACTTTTATTTGATCAATTATCAAAGCCGGTTAGATGGGAAGAAACTATAGTTAATATGATTAATGATGATGCAGATGAATTTTATGAAATAGGTCCGGGAAAAGTTTTACAGGGTCTAGTAAAAAGAATAAATCCTGATGTTAAAATATTCGGTATTGATAAATTCAGTGACGTTGAAAGGTATCTCTAATGCAAAATAAATTTGAGAAAATGATCAATGGACTTTACATTGATCCTCAAATCTTTACCACTAAGTTTGTTAAAGCGTGCGATGTCTGCATTTGCAGTGGCGAATGCTGTTATTACGGTGTTTATACTGATAAAAAGGAATACGAAAAAATTATGAGTATGAAGAACCGTATTATAATATCGATGGACGACTCCCAGCTTAAAGATCCGTCCCGATGGTTTGAAGAACCGGAAACCGATCCCGATTTTGAATCAGGTATTGCTGTCGGTACAGAAGTATATAACGGAAAATGTGTTTTTCTAGATAAACAAGGATTTTGCACCCTTCAAAAAATGGCTATTGAAGATGGTGAATTCAAGTGGAAATATAAACCATTGTATTGTATATTATTCCCGCTTGTTATATTCGAAGGGGCACTTACAGTAGATGATGAGCATACTGAAAGAATGCACTACTGTAGCACAAATAAGAATCAAACAGTTACTATATTTGAACATAGCCGTGATGAAATAAGATATTTACTTGGTGAAAAAGGTTTTGAAGAATTATTACAATATAGAGAAGAATATCTGAACTCAATAAAGGAAGAAAAAATTGCAATCCAAAAATAAGAGAGCTATTGTTACAGGTGGTACCAGAGGTATTGGTAAAGCAATTGTAAAAGAGCTTGCATCAAAAAGTTGCTGTGGTGTTCTTTTCTCGGATGTAGCTTTCATTTATAATAGCTGCGACGAATGTGCTGCTGAAATTGAAAGGGAAGTTGGAAGTCTTGATACCAAAATTATCGGTTTCAAAGCAGACGCTACTTCTTTAGAAGAAGCACAGAAAACAGTTGATGAAGCAATTGAAAAACTTGGAGGTGTTGATATCCTTGTTAATAATGCCGGCATTACACGGGATAACCTTCTTTTAAGAATGTCCGA
>JBBIHP010000009.1:0-46877 GCA_037446915.1 Ignavibacteria bacterium | reverse complement strand
ATTAACCTTATGATTTCCAGCTTCGAATACACCTGAAACCAATTCTTTAACAACTCTACCCAGAATATCATATACAACAAGATTTACTTCACCGCTCTTTGGCAGTGCGAATTCAATAGTTGTTGAAGGATTAAATGGATTTGGATAGTTTTGATTAAGTGCATATTCTGTTGGTAACCCTTCCACTTCTTCAACAGAGGTAATAGGAGGAATAGTAATAGGATTGCCAAGATCAACTTTCAGATCATAGAAATTAAGAGCTGTTGCTTTATTCGGGAAGAATGCAAAGTTAACCGAATTAAATTTAGTTGCCGGTAGAGGTGATTTACCATCGATTATGGTTCCAGCCCAGTAATAAGATTTATCTGTTTTGATAAGATATTGTTTAATTTCCATTCCACCTGTTTTCGGTTGAATTGAAATTGCAAAATCATATTTTCCGGCACCAGCTACTACATTCTGTGGAAGTTGAAGTTGAGTACTTAAAGGATAATTATTTAATCCGGTATGAATCATCCATGTACCGTTAACTACACCGCCAAAACTTCCGTTTCTGTTTGTCCACCACTCTGCAGCACCATTTTTACCGCTCGGAGGTAAGAACAGGTAACCCGAAGTATTATTCTCGCTTGTTGACCATACTTTATTTGCAAATGTTCCGGGGGTTTCTGTATAGAATAATCCATAACGCAAGCTATTAGCAAGATCAAAAGCTCCGCCAACAAATTCCATTTGACCGGTAATAATAATTGCTTTGTCTGCAGTTGGTGTAACAGGATAATCGAATCCACCGCGAACAGCAACAAATCCATAAGGAGGTGTTGAGCCAGCAACTGAGAAGTTACCAATTATTTCACCGGGTGTTAGTGTCCAACCGTTTGTTCTGTTACCAACAAATCCCCATTTGTCTAAATAATATGATTTGAATGGTGGATCCGGAATTGTAATTGGATTGCCCATTGAGAGTTTTACATCAACTAATTTCATTTCGCGCATTGCAGCGTTAGTAGATGTTGCCGTTCCTTGAATAGCAAAACAAAGACCATTATACTGAGTTGTAATCAATTCGTTATCAATTGCTGTTCCGCCAGACCAATAAGAATTATCGTCTTTAATGATATACCATTTTATTTCATTGGTACCATCGCCAAGTGGTCTTACAGAAATTGCAAAATTATAAGTACCTGCACCCATTTCTGCACGTGCTGGAGCCTGACTAACCATACCTAATGAACGGTGAGCATTACCGAATGTACTTATCCATGCACCACCTCTAATAACACCAATAGTGCCATTACCACCGGAAGCCCAACCAACCTGATCATTAACTCCACTTTGAGGTGTAATCATGTATCCTTTTGAATCGGACTCTTTACCAGTCCAATAAGCCGTAGCTTTATTAGTATCTTTTAATACACCGGAGCTATCATGCATAAATAGACCATAACGTAATCCGCTCCATACAATTGGTCCTGAACCAACAAAAGTAATTTTACCTGTTACAATAAGAGCTTTGGCTGTTGTTGGTGTAATAGGTTCTTTAAATTGACCTCTAATTGCAGACCAACCATTAAGAGCTTGATTACCTTTTACGCCGGCATTACCATAAACGTCTCCAGGAGCAAAATTCCAACCTGCGGTTCTTGTTGCAGCTTTGTTTCCAATAAATCCCCAATCTTCAACAAAATAATCTACCCATGGAGCTTCAGGGACGACAACTGGATTTCCCAAACCAACTTTTACATCCATCAATCTCATAGCTCGCATTTCAGCATTAGTAGCTGTTGGTGATCCTTGAACAGCAAAACAGACACTGTTAAAAGTAGCGGTTATTCCTTCTGCATCAATGGAAGTACCTCCTGTCCAGAATTTGTTATCGTCTTTAACAATATACCAGGTTAATTCATTGGTATTATTAGCTAATCTTTTTACAGACATAGCAAAATTATATGTACCGGCAGTCATTTCTGCGCGAGCTGGTTTTTGTAAAATAACACCAAGAGATTTGTGAGAATTACCAAAAGTACTTAACCATGAACCGCCTCTAATAACTCCATGAGTTCCATTACCACCATCTACCCATGAAACTAAATCTGTTACACCGCTATGCGGTGTAAACATATAACCATTAGCAGCTTCAGTTCCACTCCACGCTGCAGTTGCTGTTCCGGCGTTTTGCAATTCTCCCGGCGTTAAAATATTCGACAATCCATAACGCAATCCGCTCCATACAATTGGACCAGAACCAACAAATTGGATTTTACCGGTAACAACAATGGTTTGATTAGCGGTCAATGTTATAGGAGTAAATCCTCCTTTAATTGCTGCCCAAGTTTCAAGTGGTTTAGTACCAACTGTTCCAGCGTTTCCTGGTGTAGTACTGGGTTCAAATGTCCAGCTCCCACCAGTTCTTGTTGCGCCGCCATTACCAACAAAACCCCATTGAGTTATTGGATTTAACGTCTGCCCAAAAACTGTAACACTTAAAAGTACTAGTGTTACAAAGATGTACGATAACCTTTTCATAAGCCTCCTTTTAGATAATTAATGATTTTAAATTAGTGGAGGTTAATAAAAAAATGGAGTTGGAAGCCATTACTATTAATGGGTTTCCGGAAATAAACCTCCAATTATTATTAAACAGAAATTTTACTTTACCCATATTAAAAATTTTTCTTGCGCCCAATAATCTATCATCCCGACCTACTACTTTTAAAGTAAGCCGGGACTTTAGAATAAATGGAGGCACCATTTATTTCATTAAAACAAGTTTTTTAGAAATTGAAACACCATTACTTTGCAACTTATAGAGATAAACACCGCTTGCTAATTTTGAACCGTCGAAATCAGCAACATACTTACCTGCATTCTGGAAACCATCAAATAAGGTAGCTACTTCCTGTCCTAGTGTATTAAAAATCTTGAGTGTAACATTACCGGCAACAGGAATTGAATACTCAATTTTTGTTGTCGGGTTAAACGGATTTGGATAGTTCTGATTCAACACATAATTATTCGGGATTTCATTGTTCGATAATTCTTTAACTGATGTAACTAGTTGGTCTCTCCATGTAGTAATATTGTTATATTCAGTCTGCGCTTGTGCTTTCCACTGGGTAAATTGTGTTGGCCACCATCTTAAATCACCCAGAGGAAATCCGCTCAATCCGGCAGATCTAAGTGTTTGATTGGAATAGGATAAATTTTCTTCGAGAGGCCATAGACTAATAAAATCATTATTGGGTTTCCATGCCCAGTTAACATCGGAGTTATCGAACCACTTTCTCCACATAAATTCTTTTACAAGAGCTTGATCTGTTGGCGGTTTAACAAAACCCGGATTAACATTATCATAGAGATTTGCTTTTTTCATTCCCGGGAAAAGTTTTTTCCCATCCTGACCAACACCATCAAAAAACTGAATTGTTCTAGGACTTAGCATTGGCTGTGGAACGGGTATTTCATCATCTCTTCTTTCTCTTTTGAGTTGTTTGCTATAATCATTATTTGCCATCCAGTCAACAAGCCATGGTTCTAAATAGTATGCATTATTAGCAAAAAGAATTCTTCTATTTGCATCGGTAAAAGGAACAGTAAATCCAAAGCGGGCAACGCTATCAATTCTCATTGTTCCACCGTTAGGATCTCCAGTTCCGGTTTGCGCTGGATTATTACCGAACATAAAACAGTTAATGAAAAGACTGTTTGTAACTGCAAGTTTCCACCACCAACCGGATTGAAGCGGAAACATAACTACGTTTAAGAATGTGCAATGATTAAATCTAACATCATCTGCATACTCACCACCTTCCTGCATAAGAACATAGCCCATATTGGCGAAAGTACAATTCTCAAATTCTATTTTTATTGCATGTAAACCAGTTGTATTATAAGGATAGGACACAGCTCTTCCATAATATCTTAAGTGAGGGTCAACAGCGTTTTTGAAATAGACATTCTTAAAATCACCAACAAAGCGCTGGGTTTGAAGCGTAATTGTTCCACCGGCAAGTGGCGGACATGGATAATAATCAAGAATCATATTTTCCATTGTAACTTTTTGTTGGGTAGCAAGTGGATCATCCTGAATGACAATAGTAGTTCCGACCTGATCTCCAACTGTAGTTGCAGCACGTATCCAGAAGTTTTTGAAATTAATATTTCCAAAAACTTCAAACTGGTAATCGCGGTTCAGTCCACCAGTACCAGACCAAACAACCTGAGGAGGTGCTGTTGTTTGAGTTGTTCCCGGTTCAGGAGCTCTAATTGTAAGAGTCATTCCAGCCGGAACGCCAATAGTTCCGGTTAAGACATAATAACCGTAAGGCTCGAGTTCGAACACAGTATTGTTAAGAGTTCCAGCAGTAATTGCTGCTTGAACTGCTTTGTTAAGATTACCTTCGGATGGAGGATTATCACTTTTAACCTTAACAACTGTTTGTGCATAAATAAGGAAGGGTAATAAAACCAATCCTAAAATTGTTAAAATAATTTTCTTCATGCTGTTTCTCCTTTGGTAAATGTTTTGAATCTATTTATTTAATTACTCTCTCAACAAATTGTATAGTATGTGTCATTGCATATCAATTATCAATAGAATGTATAATTAATTCTTACTCCTGCATTCAATGTAAGCCCGTAATTCTTTTGGCTTGTAAATCCTCCTATTGTTTTTTGAGTAGCTATATTCTGCCTGTTATTAAGATTATTAACATCCAGGAATAATTGTAATCCATACCACGGAAGCATCTGTCTTACAGAAACATCAATTCTATAATAATCCTGTGTAAATCCATCCTGTTCCTGGAAGCTGCCAACATAACTGACTGAGTTACCCTGAAAAACAAATGAAACTTTGGCAGAAAATCCTTTGTAGTCGTAACCTAAAAATAGATTTGCAATGTCGTTAGGTTGATTAATTAAACGGCCATCTCTTAAACTGTCAATCTGAACAATTCTATAACCGGGTCTTCCGGGAATTCCGTAAGTAATTTCATCTCTAAATGGATAATATGCTTTCGAATTAATACGTGTGTAATTAAATCCTAACAATAATCCATCCAGCGGGAACGGTAAATACCAGAATCTTGTCTGGAAATCGAATTCAATACCTCTTACAAATGCAAGCTTTCTATTATTAAGGAAAGTATAAAGCATAGCACCGTCTTTCGGCGGACTACCAAGTGTAGCATATGTTCCAACAGAATCGAATCCGGGCATTGGTTTCTGACGGAGTCTATAGTTAGTAGAATATGTGAAGTTTTCTATTTCTTTGTAGAAGGCACCAACTGAGAGCAGACCTAAATAATTATCATGGAATGTAATCATTGCATCATGGTTAAATGATTGAGCCGGTTTTAGTTTTGGATTACCCGCCCAAACGTTTCCTCTATCGTAACTGATATTGTAGTGCGGGGAAAGCTGTGAGTAATCCGGTCTTGCCAATGTTTGAGTATAAGCGTATCGGATATCCATCCAGTTAGTTGGAGTATATTTTGCTTGCAACATTGGAAGTAAGAAATTATTCTTGGGGAAAACAATTACTTCATAATATGTTTGTGATCTAGCATCACGTCCATCCAAAAGATTGTAAGCAAAGAATCTTGACTTTACATCTTCGTATCTAAAACCGCCTACTACCATTAAATCCTGTAGAATTTTCATTTCAGCCATTAAGTAAAAAGCAGAATAGAATTCTGTGTATTCATAATCATTTGGAAGTGTTTGGTAATAGGAATTATACCAGCCGCCGGGATTGATTGCATCAGAATTTATAGCATCGAATGTAGGTTCGTTTGCAATATATTTTGTAATTGAGTTTAATACTCCGGCATTTGGAATCCAAAATAAACTACCAAACCTGTTACCTAAAAATTCCTTGTAAAGATCGGAATTTGTAGAAGTGAAATTTGTTCCTGCCATTTTACCGGCGACAGGGTCAAAAATTACTCCCGGGAATTTTGACATAATACCATCTGCTATTCTAACTGTAATACCGCTATTACCGGATCTTGTAAGTGTAACGTAAGGGGTGCTCTGGTCGTTTTTATGAACGCTCTTTTTATAATTTCCACCAAATTTTAAAAATCCAGAAGCGATATCGAAAACATTAACAGGAATTTTAAAGTCTCCCTTTAGTGATTGTCCTTGTTCCTTGTATTCAGTACTGAATAAAGAGACGGATGACAAATAAGTTTGAGATGGTCCAATATATTTTACCTGTGAAACTAGGTCCTCGGGCACAGTATTATATGGAATAGAGCCCGCATATACTCCGCCGGTTTGACGGAATTGATAAAATGGTGATTCAGGTAAATAATTTCTGGAATAAGTATAAGCAGCTTTTAGTTCCGCTGTCATAAAACCGAAATCATTCTCAAACTCTAAAGTATTAATACCAACATCTGTTTTTGTAATTCCTTCTCTGTAGGTGAAGTCTAGATTTTTACTCTTATAATCAAGTATTGTTCTGTAGTCTTTAGAATCCGAATTGAGCTGGCTATACATATTAAGAGACCTAATAATACCATTAGGCAACTTGTAATCTAAAATTAAGTTAGCGCCGTATCGTTTTCTTGTTTCAATATGTCTATTAAGAGTAACGTTGGAAACCTGGATTTTATTAAAACCTGTAACGGGATCTTTATCAAGCAATCCTGTAGAGTAACTTGCATTCATATTATCTGCATCTCTATCATACTTTTCTGCATTACCTAAAACATAAACACCGAGCGCATTATCAATAAACCGGCTGCTTAGTGATAATACGCCTCTGTAATTTCCATAAGTATTACTCTTACTTGTATAACCCGATTGCCATAGAAAATCACCTTTCAATCCGGTTGGAGCTTCTCTAAGAGCCATATTAACAACACCACCAATTGCATTTGCATTTAGGTCCGGTGTAAGTGATTTATAAACTGAGATTGTTTTTAACATGTAAGGTGAGATCATCGAAAGGTCAACGCTTCTATCGTTGTTAATCCTTCCGGCCGTTCCACCCTGAGATGCTGCACCAATTTGAGTGCTTCCCGTTGATGCAAGTGAAATACCACCAACAGCAACCTGATTAAATTGCGGTGCCAATCCTCTAATAACAATTTTATTTGCTTCACCCGAACTTTCGAGAGTAGCAATACCGGGTAAACGGGAAATTGCCTGGGCCGCGTTAAAATCCGGCAACTCCTGAATCCTTGCTTCAGAAACCACGTTTGCAATTTTATTTGAAGTTAACTGTTGCTGAATTGCAGATACCTGTCCCTGAGCTTGCGCTGTTATTATTACAGCTTGCCCTTCAATAGTTTCCGGTTGAAGTGAAAAATTCTGCTCCAGTGTTCTATTGGCAACAATATCAATATCTACAGTTATTGAATTGTAACCTATATAAGAAATCTTAACACTGTGTTTTCCTACAGGAATATTTCTTATAACAAAATTACCATCCAGATCTGCAGCAGCACCTATATTTGTTCCTTGAATTACTACATTAGCTCCAACCAACACTTCTTTAGTTTCTTTATCAAATACTCTTCCCTTAAACGAACCTGACTGTGCATATAAAGATTGGGAAAGAACAATCATTAATAAAACTACTATAGCAATTACATTTTTGTAAATTACTTTTACCATACCCTTTCTCCCTAATTAATAATAAACTTTGAAATAAATTTTATATTCATAGAGTTAATTAATCCTAATATTTTTTATACTGTTTGTTCAGTCCGTCTTGAAATAAGTTCTTCTTCAATCTTTACCATCATTTTATTTGTCAGTGGATAAAAGAACATCAGAGCGCCGCCAATAAAACCGAACACTGCCGGAATAATGCTCATCAGCATTATTATTCCATTTAATGTTTCCTGTGTTTGTGCCTGATTGGCAACAAAACCAAACAGAGCCAGCGACCATCCAACAATAGCACCGCCAAGAGTTAAACCAACCTTTAATGCAAATAGTGAAGCAGCCATTATTAATCCTGTAGCCCGCCGTTTATTCTTCCATTCTGAATAGTCTGCAGCATCGGTATACATTGCCCATTGAAGTACGGATACCGGTCCAAATGAAAACGAAAAGACAAGATTAAGAATGTAAATTAAAATTACATTCTCCGGTCTGAGGAAGTAGAATAAAGTAATTGTTACAGCACTAAGAGTAAGAAAACCGGCGTATGTATTTTTTTTATCGAATTTTTTTGCAAACCATTTTGTAAGTATTGCACCAAGGATTGTTACTATAGTTCCGGATAACATGAATGATGAAGCCAATGCTTCGAAGGATAAATCCATGGAATACCCGAATAGATTAATTTGTTGATCCTGAACATAATATTTGAAGTAATACATTATGGATGAGTTACGTATTACAATTAAAAGCAATTGGAAGATTGTTGCACCGGCAATTAATAACCATGGCTTATTACTAAATAGATCTTTCAGGTCCTGTCGTAATACATTCTTTTGTTCTTTAGGAGGGTGAACTCGTTCTTTTGTTGTTACAAATGTTATGAAGAAAAGAATGAACGCTAAACCTGCTAATGTTCCCATTGCCCATTGCCAGCCCACTGCTTCATTACCATTTCCAAAATATTTAACAAGAGATATTGTAGATGCCTGAACAATTATACCGCCGATAAAAGCTGCAACAAAACGGAAAGTTGATAGTTCAGTTCTTTCCATTGAATTGGAAGTGATAACCCCCATTAATGCAGAATAAGGAACATTTACTGCGGTGTACATCATCATAAGCAAGTTATATGTAATAAATGCATAGATCAGTTTACCTGTCGCATCAAAGTCCGGTGTTGTAAAAGTGAGTACGCCCATTATACCGAATGGAAGCGCAAAGATTAAAATGTAAGGACGGAATTTACCCCATCGTGTGTTTGTTCTGTCTGCAATGGTTCCCATAATCGGGTCATTAAAGGCATCCCATATACGGGTAATTAAGAATAGTGTTCCAACTGTTGCGGCGGGTAATCCAAATACGTCTGTGTAGAAATAGAGTAGAAAAAGCATAAATGTTTGGAAGAAAAGATTTGATGCCGTATCTCCAACACTGTAACCAATTTTTTCTTTAAGGGACAGCTTTTCCGTTATGTTCTGCACTACTAACTCCCGAGATTATTTATTATTCTGTTAAGAAAAATCTATTTTATGTTGTTACTCTCGGTACAAAAAATTTATTAAACTCTAATCCATCCTTTCTAAATAACGCTAAGAATTACTTTTACAAGGTCTTCATCCTTTGAAGAATTGCCTACCATAATTTCAAAATCCCCCGGTTCTACTTTATACTCTTTATCAATATTTGTAAAGGCCAAATGCTCTGACAGGATTGGAATCTCAACAACTTTAGTTTCACCAGAATTAAGGAATACTTTCTTGAATCCCTTTAATTCTTTAACAGGTCTTGTAACAGAGCTTACCATATCACGAATGTACATTTGAACTACTTCGGTTCCGCTTCGTTTTCCTGTGTTTGTAACTTCGAATATTATTTTTGTTGATTCATCACTTGTTATTATTTGTTTTTCTAAATGAACATTGCTTATCTGAAATGTTGTGTAGCTTAATCCGAATCCGAATGGATATAATGGCGTAATATCATCAAACAGATAACCTCTTCTTGCAGAAGGTTTATGATTATAGAAACAGGGTAAATGACCGGCTGATCTTGGAATGGACATCGGTAGTTTGCCTGAAGGATTATAATCACCAAAGATTACATCTGCAACTGAATTTCCGGTTTCCTGACCAAGATACCAGCACTCCAAAATTGCACCTACATTATCACTAATAAATTGAAATGAATTTGGTCTTCCGTTGAATAACAATACAACAACAGGTTTTTCAAGTTTCAAAATTTCTTTAACAAGTTTAATTTGATCGCCAAACAATTCTAAGCTGGCTCTATCACCTAAATGAGTTTTACTCCACGCTTCTCTGGAAATCTGTTCATTACCGCCGAGTACTAAAATTATTTTATCTGCATTCCTGGCAGTTTTAATAGCATGTTTAATTAATTTTTTATTTTCTTCAGGATCGGGTAGAGTTACTACATCTTCATTCCATGATCCGCCAACAGTAATTTTGCATCCTTCGCTATATACAATGTTTGCTTTTTTACCGGCTTTGTTCTTAATCCCTTCTAAAACAGTAGTGTAATATGCGGGTTGACCGCTATAACCGCCGAGTAGTACTCTATCAGCATTTGGGCCAATAACCGCAATTGTGCTTTTTTTCTTTAATGAAAATGGTAATAATTTTTTTTCGTTCTTTAGTAATGTTATTGTTTCGAGTGCTGCCTGTAATGCAAGCGCCCTATCTTTTTCCAGCTTTATCTTATTTTGAATGTCAATCGGTTCAACAAAAGGATCTTCAAAAAGCCCGAGTTTAAATTTATAATAAAGCATAGGCGCAACAAGACTATCTATTTCGTCTTCACTAATCGTTCCTTCCTGAACAAGCTGAACAATGTTCGGGTAGCAATCGATATCGGGCAGTTCAATATTTACACCGGCATTAACCGCGGATAAGGCAGCTTCCTTTTTATCCTTTGCAATACAATGGCTCTGGGAATTCTCTTTCTCATTTAATTCAGTAATGGCATAGTAATCGGAAACTGTAAATCCTTCAAATCCCCATTCTTTTCTTAATACATCCTTCAATAACCATTTATTTGCATGGGAAGGAATACCATCAATTTCATTATAGGAAGGCATAACACTTATTGCATTTCCCTTTTTAATTGTCTCCTTAAAAGGATAAAGGAAAACATCTCTTAAAACTCTCTCAGAAAAATTTCCCGGGGCACAATTAGTACCCGATTCCGGTTGACCATGAGCAGCAAAATGTTTTAGAGTTGCTATAACATTTTTCTTATTATTAAAACTACCATCGCCCTGTAAACCTTTAACGGCTGCAATACCCAATTGTGCAACAAGGTATGGATCCTCGCCAAAAGTTTCTTCAACTCTTCCCCATCTCGGATCTCGTGCAACATCAACAACAGGAGTTAAAGCCTGATGAGCACCGCGCATACGTGCATCTTCTGCAATTGCAGAATAAATTTTTTCTATTAATTCCGGGTTGAATGTTGATGCTAAACCAATCGGCTGAGGATAACTTGTTGCATCTTTACCAGCTAAACCGTGAAGACATTCTTCGTGAAATATTACCGGTATTCCTAATCTGGTATTCTCTATAAAATACTTTTGAAGTTCATTTGCCATCTGCACCATTTCATTTGGGCACAATCCGTTGCCGGTATCACTTAATCTTCCAATCTGACCAATACCATCTTTTAGGTAAGCTTTTAAATTATCAGGGAAAAATTTTCCATCTTGATCAAAAAGTATTGTCTTTTTCTCTCCCCATATACAAAGCATCTGAGCAACTTTTTCTTCGAGGGTCATTCGGTTTAATAAATCATTAACTCGTTCATTTACTGAGTAAGCAGGATTTTTATAGATCACCCTTTCCTGTTGATCTACTTCTTTAACTGGCACAAATATCTCGGCCATATTTTTATTCCACAATAAATATTTATAGGATATATGAATTAATTAAATTCTCTAACATTTCCTGGCGACCGCTTTGAAGAAGCGGTTTATCGTTTTCACGAATCCATTTATCAAGATCTTCCAGCCCAACTTCACCCTTAATTATTTTAGCACCTATTCCATTCCTGTAACTATTATACCTTTCTTCAACAAAATTACTTAGCACTTTATCTTCAATTATATTGTGAGCAATTAATAATCCTTTAGCAAAAGCATCCATTCCACCAATGTGAGCATAGAAAAGATCGATAGGGTCTGTTGAACTACGACGGACTTTTGCATCAAAATTTAGTCCACCTTTTCCTAAACCGTTCTGATTAAGAATAACCAGCATTGCCATAGTTGTATCAAAAATATTTGTAGGGAATTGATCAGTATCCCATCCCAACAGTAAATCGCCGCGGTTTGCATCAACGCTACCAAGTTTTCCGGCGGCAGATGCAACTGCAAGTTCATGCTCAAATGAACTACCTGCTAATGTTGCGTGATTGGCTTCGATGTTTAGTTTAAAATGATCTATTAAATCGTATTGTTTTAAAAAGTAGAGAGTTGTCGCTGCATCAGAATCGTATTGATGTTTCATCGGCTCAGCAGGTTTAGGTTCTATCAGGAATTGTCCATCGAAACCAATTTTGTTTTTGTAATCAACAGCCATATGAAGGAACCTTGCCATCTGTTCCTGTTCTCTTTTTATGTCTGTATTAAGAAGAGTTTCGTAACCTTCGCGGCCACCCCAGAATACATAATTCTCTCCGCCGAGTTCTTTGGTTGCATCAATAGCATTTTTAATTTGTGCTGCGGCTAATGCCATTACATGTGCATTAGGACTTGTTGCAGCACCTTGAGAGTAAATAGGATTACTGAATAGATTAGCCGTTCCCCAAAGTAATTTAACACCGGTTTCTTTTTGAAGAACCTTTGCATACTCAATTACCGTTTCAAGATTTTTACATGATTGAGAAAAACTATCACCTTCAGGTGCTATATCTCGGTCATGAAAACAATAGTAATCAATTCCTAATTTTTGAAATAATTCGAATGCGGCTTCGAGAGTTGCTTTAGCTTTCTCAATAGAATTTGTTGATTGGTGCCATTCTCTTTTGAAACTTGCGCCACCAAAAATATCAGATCCGGTTCCCATCATTGTGTGCCAGTAAGCAACAGAAAAGCGTAGATGCTCTGCCATTGTTTTGTTACCGACTTTCTGATTTTTATTATAAAACTTAAATGCTAGAGGATTTTTTGATTCCTTCCCTTCGAAGGGAATGGTCTGAGTGATTTGCGGAAAGAATTTATGAAGCATATTCATCCTATCAAATAATTATGATAATTGTATTAGTAATCATTTATGATTTACATTTTAGTATAAAACCATTTGATATTTATATTAACAGTTCAATCATTATTGAACCGATTCAATATTATTAATTATTAGTCAAATTGTCAATGAAATTCGTTTCATTAATTAAGAGAAAAACTATTCACTAAATAAAAAAAATAAAATGTTTGGAATGGTAACAAAATAATATGAATTCCGACCTTTTTGCCAATAAATCCAGTGTTGTAATGCAAAAGAATCTTTGAATTAGAGAACTGTTTCTAACTTGTTTTTCCATAACTGGTAATACTTCTGATATTCAGTAACTAACTTTTCTTTAGGAACAATCGTTTTAATTTTTTTTAATCCCTCAAATGCTTTTTCTGCTGATGGATAATACCCGCAACCAATACCTGCACCTCTTGCAGCCCCCTGCGAACCATCTGTATTGTAAAGTTCGAGACTAACATTACAGGTATTTACAAATGCTTCCTGAAATATTTTACTCTGAAATAGATTGGTATCCCCGGCTTTAACTACATTAATGCTCATCCCGATACTTTTCATTACATCAAGTCCATACCTGAATGAATAAGCAATTCCTTCCTGAGCAGCGCGCACCAGGTGTGCCTTACCGTGTATGTTAAAATTAATTCCCGAAAACTGGCATTGAACATCTTTGTTGCCCAGCACTCTCTCTGCACCATTACCAAATGGAATGCACAGTAAACCATTTGAACCAATTTCAATTTTTCCGGCAAGGTCATTCAACTCGTTATAGGAATATTTGCTTTCAAATATATTCTGTTTGAGCCAGCTGTATTGTATTCCCGTTCCGTTAATACAAAGTAATACTCCCTTGTTAGGATTACTTATAGAATAATTAACATGAGCAAAAGTATTAACACGGCTGAATTGGTCTAACAAATTTTTTCCTGTTACACCATAAATTACTCCCGAAGTACCGGCTGTTGCAGCAACTTCACCGGGGTTTAATACATTTAACGAAAGAGCATTATTGGGCTGATCACCTGCACGATAGGAAATTGGTATTCCACTTTTAATACCCAATTCTCCGCCAGCTGCATCGGTTAATTTACCTTGCAATCCGAATGTTGGAACAACTTCGGGTATTATGCTTTTTTCAAAACCAAAATAATCGAGAATATTTTCTGAAATAGTATTTGTATTAAAATCCCAAAAGATACCTTCACTTAATCCTGAAACCGTAGTACAAATTTCTCCAGTGAGTTTTGATGCAATGTAATCGCCGGGCAGCATCATTTTATAAATTTTAGAAAATATCTCCGGTTGATTCTTTTTAACCCAGGAAAGTTTGGATGCTGTAAAATTCCCCGGAGAATTAAGGCAACTACCCAAACAATATTCTTGTCCCAAATTTCTTAGTGCATTATTACCAATTTCAACGGCTCTGCTATCACACCATATAATTGAAGGTCGTAACACTTTTAAATTTTTATCCACTAAAACCAATCCATGCATTTGATATGAAATGCCGATAGCAATTATTTCAAATTCTTTAGAGCTTAACTTTGAAAGAATTTTTTTTGTAGATATAACAACATGTTTCCACCAGGTTTCAGGGTCCTGTTCGGCACATCCAATCATGGGTGATTCAATTTTCATTTCCTGATCGGGCGAGGATTCAATTAATATTCCGCTATCTGCTTCTATCAGAGAAGCTTTTATTGACGAACTTCCTACATCAATACCAAGAAGATAATTTTTATACATTTGTACCTCATAAAACCTGATTAATTTTTACTTTTTGATGAGTGTATGACAGGATGATAATGTTAGATTCCATATCGGAGTATTTATTGCTTCAATAAATTCTTCTGCTTTTCTATTAATTATTTTTTCCAATTACCCGCGATGATTGTCTTACAACAAATTCAGTATCAAGAACTATTCGTTCTATAGACAGGAGCGAGGTCGATTCAATATTGCGAATTAAAATTTCAGCAGCTCTTCTTCCAATTTCGTGTTGAGGAGCTTTAATAGTTGTAAGAGGAACTGGATAAATCTGGGCGTAATAAATATCGTCGTTACCTATTATGGAAACATCCTCCGGTACTTTTATATTTAATTCTTTCAATGCCATCATTACAGCAAGTGCTTGCTGATCGTTAAAACAGACAATGGCTGTTGGATAATCATCGCGATTAATATTCTTAAAATACTCAACTGTTCTGGCAAAACTTTCTTCGTACTTCGATCCTATTGAAACAACCATCTGCTTATTAAAAATAAGCGGACTCTCACTAAAAGCATCTCGGAATCCTTCAATTCTTTCCTGTGTGTGTGAAGAGTTTGGAGGACCTGCAAAGTGAACAATTTTAGAATGCCCGTTTTCTATTAAATATTTTACAGCACGTTTTATTGCTCTCAAATTATCTATTGCAACAACATTTGCCTGAATACCTTTTACATCTTCCAGTAAAACGAAAGGATAATTGATCATCTTCAACTTAAAAAGGTGTTCAATCTCGGAATCCCCTTCAACAATTGGTGCTATTATAGTTCCTTTAATATCTTTTGTGGAAAACAAATGAGTAAATCTTTTTTCACATTCATGATTGTTCTCGGAGCTTGTTACAAAAACAGAATATCCACGGCTATTAGCATATTCTCTGGCACCGGCAGCAATGGTTGTGTAGAATGGATAATTAAGATCCTTTATAATTATACCAATACTTTTATCCTGATTACCATTTTTTAAATTTCTGGCAACTCCTTTCGGTCTGAAATTAAGTTCTTTCATTATTTGTAAAATATGATCTCGGGTTGCCGGTTTAACTGTACTCTTTGCATTGATTACAGCCGATACTGTTCCTTTCGATACACCAGCACGTTTTGCAACTTCTTCAATTGTAATTTTTTTCAATTTTTTCATCTCCTTATACAAGAAATATTATGATACTCGCGGCGGGTTAATATGGTATGAATTTGAAACGAAACAGCAATTTTCATTTATTGAATTTTATTAATTGTTATTGAACCGTTTCAATAATATCAAAGATTTGGCTTAAAGGCAATAATTACGTTAAAAATTTTTTGAATAGTTTTATTACCAATAATTGTGAACACCTTGTCTTATAAATCTATCATAAATATTTCTCACATTTGTCATTACTTCTTTTGATAACGGCGGATACTTGTATGCATTTACATTTTCTTCAACCTGACTGACTCTCTTTGCGCCGGGAATTGTACACGTCACCTCCTCAAACATTAATATCCATTTTAGAGCAAATTGCGATAGAGTCATACCGGTTGGACAATAATTCTTAAGCTCTTCAACAGCTTCAAGACTTTTTTCAAAATCAATTCCTGAGAAAGTTTCTCCTCTATCAAAAGCTTCGCCATAGCGATTAAATTTACGATGGTCATCTTCTTCAAATTGTGAACTCTTAGTGAATTTACCCGTCAGCATTCCCGATGAAAGCGGTACTCTTGCAATTATTCCAACATTTTTTCTGCGTGCTTGTTCAAAAAATAATTCAGAAGGTCTCTGCCTGAACATATTAAAAATTATCTGAACCGATTGAACATTCGGAAATTCGATTGCCTTTAATGCTTCTTCAACTTTTTCTACGCTTACGCCGTAATAATGCAGTTTCCCTTCTTTTACAAAGTCATCAAGAATCTCAAATACTTCCGGCATATAATAAACCTGTGTTGGCGGGCAATGTAATTGTATCATGTCAATTGTTTCGGTTCCCAAATTTTTAAGACTTCTGTTAATGAATTCTGTAAGATTTTTTCTATTGTAACCTTCGGATGTATGAGGATTTAATCTTCTTCCGAGCTTTGTTGCTACATAAATTTTTTCACTCCGCTCTTTCAGTAATTTTGCAATTAATTGTTCACTCTTTCCATCGCCATAAACATCTGCCGTATCAATAAAATTGACCCCCAGATCGATTGCCTTATGCAAAGTTTGTAAAGACTCTTTATCATCCACTCTACCCCAGGTACCTCCAATAGCCCATGCACCAAAACTGGTTTCGGAAATATGCCAACCCGTTCTTCCTAATTTTCTATAATTCATTTTTCCTCTAATAATATTTATTATTACTCAGTGATAAGTTATTGATCAACTTCTTAAATAGTATCTGGATTTTCATCTTAAAAATTCTATTTCAAAAGAGTCAGTTCTATTTCAGCAATTCAATAAATCTTATGTTGAAATTTAGAACAAATATATATTATATTGAATCGGTTCAAAAACTATTTGAACATTTTTAGTATTTAATTTGTTGATAAAATACAAAACGGATTACTCAGAGGGAAACAAAATGGAATATTTGAAGGAGCTTTTTCACATAAACGAAAAGGTTGTTATACTGACCGGAGGTGCTGGAATACTTGCCGGTGAAATGGCAATCGGTTTTATTAAAGCCGGCGCAAGGGTTGTTCTGCTTGATGTTAATAAAGAGAATCTTGATAGAAGACTTAAAAAATTATCGGATTTGAGTAACGATGTAATTGGTTTTCAGTGTAATGTACTTGACGAGGACAAATTAAAAACCGTTCATCAGACAATACTTGAGAAGTATAACCGAATTGATATTCTTGTAAATGCCGCCGGCGGTAATATGCAAGGAGCAACGGTTGGAATCGGTCAATCCATTTTTGATATCGAAATGGAAGAACTAAAAAAGGTAACTGAACTGAATTTGAATGGTACGGTTTTACCGACTTTAATATTCGGAAGAACCATGGCAGATCAGAAAAGCGGATCGATTATTAATATTTCATCGATGGCATCTTACCGTGCAATAACACGTGTTGCTGGATATTCTGCTGCAAAAGCTGCAGTAGAAAATTTTACAAAGTGGATGGCAGTAGAAATGGCTCTTAAGTTCGGCAGCGGAATTCGTGTTAATGCTATTGCACCGGGATTTTTATTAACAGAACAAAACAGAACTTTATTAACTAATCCGGATGGCTCTTTAACTGAGCGCGGTAATACAATTATTAATATGACTCCATTTAAAAGATTTGGTGAGCCGGAAGAATTAATCGGAACCGTTTTATGGTTAGCAAGCGATGCTTCTAAATTTGTTTCCGGTGCAATCATTCCAATTGATGGCGGCTTTAGTGTTTTCAGCGGCGTTTAATTTTTTAATTTGTATGGTCCAAAATTTATTATCACTTTTTAATATAAGATAAGGAATTACAATTGGGTTTTGAACATACATGGAGATGGTTTGGTCCAAAGGATCCCATCTCACTAAAAGAAATAAAACAGACGGGTGCAACCGGAATTGTAACTGCTCTTCATCATATTAAAACCGGTGAAGTCTGGTCGGTTGATGAAATATTGAAACGAAAAAAAATGATTGAAGACGAGGGACTTACCTGGTCGGTTGTTGAAAGTGTTCCTGTTCACGAAAATATTAAAAAGAGAAAAGGTAGTTACAAAAGTTTAATTGAGAATTATAAAAGCACAATTAGAAACATCGGTGCGTGTGGAATAAATGTTATTTGTTATAATTTTATGCCTGTTCTCGATTGGTCCAGAACTGATTTGAATGTGATCTTTAGAGATGGTTCTATAACAACCAAATTCGAATCTACCCCGTTTGCTGCATTTGACCTCTTTATATTAAAAAGAAAAAATTCCGAAAAGGATTATTCCCAAGAAAAAAATAAAGCTGCAAAAAGTTACTATGACAAACTGAATGAGGATGAAAAACAAAAGTTAATAGACACTGTTCTGCTTGGTCTTCCCGGTTCATTGGAAGCTTATACACTTGACGAGTTTAAAAATGCATTAAGTGAATATGATGAAATAGGTGAAAAAGAATTAAGAAATAATTTACATCTGTTCATAAAAGAAATAATTCCTGCTGCTGAAGAGTCCGGTGTATTTATGGCAATTCATCCCGATGATCCTCCATTTGCATTGTTAGGTCTGCCACGTGTTGTAAGTAATAAGAATGATATAGAGCAAATTCTGAATACAGTTGAATCAAATAATAATGGAATAACTATGTGTACCGGTTCCTTTGGTGCCGGATATTTTAATGATTGCGTTGAAATATCAGAGAGATTTGCAGACAGAATTAATTTTGTCCATCTTAGAAATGTAATGCGTAATGAAGATGGAGACTTTCTGGAAGAGAACCATCTTGAGGGTGACGTTGATATGTATGGAGTTATTAAAGCATTATTGGTTGAACAAAAAAGAAGAAAGGAATCCGGTAGAGAAGATTATAGAATGCCGATGCGTCCGGATCACGGACATTTAATGATTCCTGACTTAAACCGCGAAGGAATTTATCCGGGATATTCATTATTCGGAAGAATGAGAGGTTTGGCAGAATTACGAGGTCTCGAATTAGGTATTACCCGTTCATTAAAGTTATAAACTCACACAAACAGAATTGTACTCGGTAAATACTTTACTATCATAGATGGGGAATTATGAGCAATTCTATAATTAATGACGATTCAAACCAATCTTTAAAGGTTGGAAACTTTCGGTGGACTATAGTAGCCCTTCTTTTCTTTGCAACAACAATTAATTATATCGATCGTCAGGTAATCGGAATTCTTGCACCTGTTCTTCAAAAAGAAATCGGCTGGAATGATATTGAGTACGGTTACATTGTTACTGCATTTACAGCGGCTTATGCAATCGGTCTTGTATTAATGGGAAAATTAATTGATGCGATCGGTACAAAGATCGGTTATGCATTTGCATTAACTGCATGGAGTTTTGCTGCAATAGCTCATTCGTTTGCAAGAACTGTATTCGGGTTTGGCGCTGCAAGATTTGCATTGGGATTATTTGAAGCAGGTAACTTTCCTGCTGCTGTAAAAACCGTAGCAGAGTGGTTTCCTAAAAAGGAGAGAGCATTTGCAACAGGTATCTTTAATGCCGGTTCAAACGTTGGTGCAATTGTAGCTCCTCTTGTTGTACCATGGATTACTTTAACATGGGGATGGTATGAAGCTTTTGTTATTACCGGTGCAGTCGGTTTAATCTGGCTCGTTTTCTGGTTCTGGCTTTATGAAAAACCGACAATGCATAAACGTCTTAAAAAAGAAGAACTGAATTATATTCAACAGGATCCACCCGATACACCAGTTAAAATACCATGGAGACAACTACTTAAATACAGGGAAACATGGGCATTTGCTTTGGGAAAATTTTTAACTGATCCGGCATGGTGGTTTTATCTTTACTGGATACCAAGCTTCTTAAATAAAAATTACGGTATTACATTAGATAAGATTGGACTCCCATTAATAATAATTTATATAATGGCCGATGTAGGAAGTATTGGCGGTGGATGGCTCTCTTCGTTCTTTATTAAGCGCGGTTGGTCTGTTAACAAAGGAAGAAAAACTACTATGCTTATCTGTGCATTATTAGTAACGCCAATAATTTTTGCTTCCAGTGCCGGTAATGTATGGATTGCAGTTGCATTATTAAGTTTAGCTACAGCCGCTCACCAGGGTTGGTCCGCTAATTTATTTACAACCGTATCGGATGTATTTCCAAGAAAAGTTGTTGGTTCTGTTGTGGGACTTGGAGGAATGTTTGGTGCAATTGGTGGAATGCTGGTTGCAACTGCAACTGGTTTTATATTGGAACTTACTAAAAGTTATTTTATTCCTTTCATTGTTGCCGGAGGTTTGTATTTAACAGCCCTCTTTATTATTAATATACTAATACCTAACATTAAAGAAATCGAAATTAAGTAAGACCTTTTCAATTGCTGCATCTTAATTAATTAAGATGCAGCAATGCTATAAATCACTTCTCTAATTTCATCTGACCGGCTCGTATGCACCGATATACGGCTTCGATTTAATATTAAGATACTTACTAATACTCTGCGGTAATTTACTTGCATTAAAACTATCCGGGAATGATTGTAACAATTGATAATTACCAACCTGATAACCTTTGAATAACGGACCTGAATAATTATCGTAAAACTTGCTGTTTTTGAAAATGCAGGATACAATTTATTTAACTCTTGCGGAGTGTTTAACATAATTCTACAATTATCATTTTTATAAGGGCTCCATAAAACAACCGGATATTTCTGCGCACCATTTTCTTTTACAAAAAAGTTGTTATCAATCTCTTTTAATTGAGAGTTGGACACTTGGTCACATAGGATCGATGGCTGCCAGACATAAAGAAGTAATCTTTTAAACTCACTATCGCCATATAACAGATTATTTACAAACACATGGCCATCGCGTTTATCAACATCGGGTCCTGTACTTGGATGCCATCCGAAATGATCACCGGCAGCACTTCTTGAATTCCGAGCAATACATGCTGTGCTGTTTATAAAAGTATTGTTATAGATAAGTGCATTGGAACTGTTTAATATCCAGATACCATGATCACAGTTCACAAAAACATTTCCCGCACAAATTGTACCTTTAGAAATTTCGAAGAAAAATCCGTTATCGCTGGGCCAAGGCTGCTCAATTGAAAATTCACCTTTGTAATTTCCTACACCTTCCACCCAGTTATTAGTAAATACTCCATCTACATTGCCAACATCATACCAAATTCCATTTGAGTAAGGAAGATCAATTACCAGATTATCATTACATGTAACACGGTAACACTGGTTAAATATTTTTACAGCAGCCGGATAGTAACCTGTAATTCTTTCAATGTTATTCCGTGTAAAAATATTTTTTTCCAGCAGAACATCTGAAGAGCTTAGAATATAAATCCCTTCTGTACTCGTATCGCTCACTTTACAATTACGGATTGTCATCTTATCTCCTCTAAAATATCCGGCAACCCGGGAACAGAAACTGATAGTACAATTTTCCAGAACGGTTCCTATAACTTCCTTACCGTGATTTTTCTCATCCGAAATTCCTTCGGGATCAGTCCCTTCAATTTCAATTGCACGGTATGCATACTGGGTAAACGTAATCCCTTTTATAACCGGACCTTTTTTGTCGGATGTTTTTCCGTGAACATCTTTAGTGGTTCTGATTAATGCCCCATCAAAAGCAGTAATTTCTATTAATCGATTGGTTGGATTAACACCGATATAGACTGTTCCATTTTTATAATCTATATAAAACGAATTTTCATCAACTTCGCCTTCCCAGCCAGCCGATTGTAAAAATCTCCCGTCAACAAAAACCATATCATTATTAAAGCGGTGAAGGGGGGTTATCTTCCCTTCTCTATTACGCCGCCACCAATCAGCCGGCTCCGATGGAAATAAATGATTCCACTTTGTAATCCACAATCCGTTACCAAGATCTTCCCATTTGTCTGCAACGTAAGTCCCTTTCAATACAGGTTGTTCATCTGCATACGGCTGAATTGTAATTCCTTGGTTAAAGACGTGATTACCTGTTCTGTAAATACCACCGCGAAGAACTATGGCATCTCCTGACTTTACCTTTGATATGGCTTCATCGAGAGTGGTAGGTAAATTAATTGATTCGCCGGAATTATTTTGTAATCCATCCGGTGCTACAAAATAAATTTTACCGGTTACTTTAGGTAATTCATACTTTTGATGAAGTGGCCCATACGGTCCGCCTGATGGCTGGGAATTTGTTAACATCGGTATGAATAAGATAAACATGCAGCAAACTAAGTGCGGAATGTAAATCCTGAAAGAATTTTTTCCCACCAAAACATTATGGAAACTTATCAGATTTGTAAAATTTTTTAATTTCATTTTATCACCCGATTTTTTGAAAATGAATTTAAGAAATGAAAGAATAAGTAAAAAGTTCTTAATCCATGAAATGGAGTTATTAATTTTACATAGAACAATAAAAGAATATTAGTTAGTGGAAGAAAAAAAGCCCGAATTACTTCGGGCTTGAATGTGCAAGTAAGATTTTATAGACAGATAATTTAATTACACAATTTTATGTTGTTTTAGACATAAAAACATAAAAATAGTCAGTCGCAAACAAAGATTTCCTAAAGTTTTGTTAAATGATGTACTTCAATTTCATACAACCCTACAATTTTCTCAAAACAATTTTTAAAATGCTCTGAATTCATATGAGCATCAAGATCCTCTTTACTTTCCCAATTTTCATATACAAAAAGTATTGTTGGATCATCTTTATCCTGATAAAATATGTAATCGATATAACCTTTTTCTTTATAAGTCGGTTCAACCATTTTGAGCAGTTCACTCCTGACATATTCAGTAGAGTCCTTGTTTAATTTGAATTTAGCAATGATTGTTAAATACATTATTTGATCCTCATTAAAAATGAATTACTCTCAACAAGCGGTAGTTTCTAAAATTTATTTTACCAAGCAGTAAATAATATCCACTAACAATTCTTTATTTTGCATGTAATAAGTCTTTTCCGGCAATATCTGCCCAGGAATAAAACTGGAAAGTTTTATTATCAGACATAGCAACAAATAATCCTCCCGGGAACTTATCGTTGAGTTTAATATTAACTACTTCAGAACCATCACTATTGTTAGTCATTACATTAACCACTTTAACCAGTTTATGATTATGTGGATTAGCAGCTAATTCTTCTTCTGGATCTGCAGGAGTTCCCTCTCTAGTATAAATCCGGAAACGATTGGCTTTCTGGTCGGAAACCAGTATATAACCGGTTTTATCATCAACTTCATAAATCGAAATCCCTTCATTATCCTCAAGAAAGTCGGTTGTATATATTATTCCGAGCTCTTTATTAGCATCTTTTACTTCGGGATCTGCAAAATACTTTCGTATTCCAAATTGTTCATCGCTAAAGTAGACATATCCCAATTTATCGTCCACTGCAATTGATTCAATTTCTTTTTTACCACTATAGTTTCCGAATGAGCGAACTTTTGTCCCGGTTACTTTTCCCGTACCGTCATCTTTAAGTAGATATTGCCAGAGATACCCAACAAGTGGACCACTCTTTCTACTAACAATTGCATAAATGGCTCCATCGGAATTTCTCTTATAAAGAGAAACTCCCATCGGATCTCTTTCTTTTTCCCCTACAAATACCTCAATACCACCGTTATCAATTTCTTTCATATCAGGAAGACTGTAGATACGAATTTTATTTGACTCCCTCTCGGTAGCAACTGCAATATCAACCGGTTTACCATTCAGGATTAATCCATATTCAACATCTACATTATTAGGGCGTTTAAGATTTCTGACCGTTTTTTCTTCTATTGCTTTTCCACTTAAATCAAACACATAAAGTGCACCATCAGAGTCTTTGTCGGTTCCGATTATTAAACTTTTTGAAAGGTCATTAGGATTTATCCATATTGCCGGATCGTCTGTATCATGTTTAACTGTATCTGTAACAACTACCGGTTTTACTACACAGTTATTATAGGAATTTTCCACAGATTCATTCTTACATCGATTAAATAAAACTAAAACAATTAAAAAGACTAAACCAGGAATTATTACTAAAGAGTTTCTTTTCATTACTAATCTCCTTCATAAAATAAATTGTAATAAATTCAAAAATGATAAAACATATAATTAAACTTGACCACCGCTCGTTAAGCCGTGATCAAGTTTCTAAACAAATGAGATATTACAATGAGAACTTTATACCTGACTGTAACCACCAGGAATAAAACTCTCGCTGAGTTGGGCGAGAAGTTTCACCTTGATAATAATGAAGTGGTGCATTATTAAGATTCATTAATTGCAAATAAACACTCAACCCTTTATAAATTTCTTGGTTTGCATTTATATCAAGTTGCAAGTGCTCCTTGTAGTAAATATCATTATCAGCATCCTTTCCAATTATAAAGATATACTTGGAATGATAATTAAGAGATACTTGCCCAGTAAACCCATACTTCTGATAGCTTAAAGCAAAGTTGGCAACGTTTCCAGCTTGTCCGGGTAATGTAGAACCATCGCGTCCGGTAAACTCCGCTGTAGATTTCGTATACGTATAATTAAAATAAAGACCTAATCCATCTAAAAATCCAGGCAAAAAGGATAATTGTTGTTGCCAGCTAACTTCGAATCCAAGAATTGTTCCTTTACCACCATTAATATTTTGGAGTACCTCAAAGTTATTAAATTCTCCACCAACAATTTTATAAGTACTTGTGTAAATAATATCATTCAAACTCTTGTAAAATACACCAGCCGTTGCAAGCCCAATTCCAGAAAAATAATATTCAGCCATAAAATCTAAATTAGTGCTTTTAGTAGCTACTAATTCTGGATTTCCTAAAGAAATTCTGGAATCTGAAGTAGTAGTAATTTTATATGGTGCTAAATCAAAAAAGTCCGGTCGAGCAATACCTGTTGTAAAGGCAGCTCTTAGGTTAAGATTTTCATCTGGTTTATAATTCAAATGTACCATAGGTAGGATATCATTGTAATTCTTATCTGTTTTTACTTCTTTGCTAGTATTAACACCAGACTTAACCAAAAGTTCGTAACTTGTGTAATTTAGTTGAGTAAATTCATCCCTCACCCCGGCTAGAATAAGTAATTTGCCTAAGTTTAGAGTAGACATGGCATATATAGCATATACATCCTCGTAGGCATGGTATCTTCCAGCAACATTCTCTTGAAAATTTTGAGTTCCAGTTAAAGATTTGTCCCTTTCAGCATTGAAAAAATCCCAAATCTTTAGCGGTCCTGGTTGAATAATCCAATTGTAACTTCCCGCTAAATAGTCTAAGCTGGGCTTATAATTGCTGCTGAATCGAGACATATAAACACGTGACGCGGTTGCGGATGGCAATACATATGACCAAATCCATGGTGTTCTATTTTTATTTCTAATAGACACTTTAGCGCCAGCTTTGAAATTCCCTTGATACTCTGAAATTGAATAGGGAAATTTGATATTACTAGAAAGTGTAAGATCTTTGTTATTTGTACTTCCTTTTCTCCATTCCATTCCATCGATATAGTATTTTGAAGGATCAAATTCATAACCCGGTGTTGCAGTCTGATTCCACAAAGGAATATTAGGGTCCGATAAGTTGAGCGTTGTAGCAAATGTTCTGTCTAATCTAAAATTAGTTGCAAGATATTTGCCCTCTAATTCTTCTGAATAACTATAAGCAGCGGAATAATCTAATGTTAAATTACCAAAGCGATTTTCACCCGTAAAGTTAAGTGAATAGAGAGTCTGTTCCTGTCTTCTATCTCTTAAATGATATTCATAGCGTGTACTGTTAAGACTTGTGGTAGAATTATAAGTACCGCTACTTGGCCTAACTCGCATTCTATGTCTATATTCATCATCATCAAATCTGTTATAAATTGCTTTCAAGGAATATTTATTATCTGCATCGGGTCTAAAGTCAACTGCGCCTGTAAACCCTAATCTCATTCGGTTTAGTACATAATCTCTCAACTGAAGATCTCCAAGTGCCCAAGGAATAGTAGTTCCGTTTACTAGCTTTACGTTTTGGTTCCATACCATTTGATTATTTTGAGATGCTCTATCAGCGTTATGATAAGATGCAGATAAATTTAATCCCCACTTATTATCTCCAAAGAGTGTAGAAAAATTTAATGATCCTTGCTTAATATATTTCCCTGTTAGATTTATATACCCACTCCCCAGAGTAAGATGAAGATCTGTTTTTTCCTTATCAAATGCACTTTTTGTAATCATATTTACCGAGCCACCAATAGAATTTCCATCCATATCAGGAGTTATTGCTTTTGTTACTTCTAAAGCGGCTAATTGATCAGAAGGAATAATATCCATCTGAACCTGTCTTATTTTTGCTTCGGGCGAAGGAAGAACTTCACCATTAATTTTAATTAAGTTCAGTCTCGGCTCAGTCCCTCTAATTTGAACATATCTTCCTTCTCCTTGATCACGAGTAATGTTAACACCAGGTAAACGTTGTAAAACTTCAGCAGCGTTTATATCAGGAAATTTTTCGATCTGTTCATTTGAGACCACGCTGATTATTTTTTCTGAGGTTTTTTGAGTATTAATCGCTTTAGTTTGTCCTTGAAGCAATCCAGAAATCTCAATTTCCTTCATTTTAAAATCACTTGCCTTTAACCCTATATCCTCTTTTACTGTAAACCCCTGAGTGCCAATTACTAATTCAACTGATTTAGATTCATATCCAATATAACTAACAACCAATTCATAGTTTCCTGGTGAAATATTTAATATTCGAAACTCGCCGCTTCTGTCAGTCGCAGTTCCATACGATGTGCCTTTAAGCATAACATTTGCCCCAGGTAGGTATTCCTTTGTGGCTGAGTCAAAAACTCGTCCGGTAATCTGTCCATTTTTCTGTGCCGAAATTGTGTTCGGTAGAAATAATACTGTAACTAACACAATACTACTAAGAATTAAATGGGCTATTCTCCGTAAATTGTTCGAAAAATTGTTTGCCATTTTCATCTCCTGATTGTTATTAAGTTTATTAGTTGTTTTTGGAAAAAAGAATTTTCTTTCACCTCCTTGTACTTATGTACATTTTATAGTTTCTTATTATTTATTTAGAATTTGGTTTATTTAATGGACATTATTACCAAAAAAAATTTTTTGTAAAATACAGAGATCATATATTCCACTTTGTTAAACAATTGTTAAGAATTTATTCTGATATTATAAATTATTTTCTCTCCGGTAACTCATTAATTGCCTATTGATTATTTTTTTCGTTTGTATTGATATATAATTTTGCCTTCTTTATTCAACATTGTATATATCAATTCATTTTCATTTACAGAACAAAGAGAGAAGCCGGTTTCCGGACTTTTAAAAACCACTCCTTCTAAATCCACAACATCTCTGGAAGCAGAAGCAGAACTATTTACAAAATAATCGATATTGGAACCGGGGACCCTGATATGTTGAAAATTATGGATATGACCTGCAACTGTTATATCAACATTATTTTTATCGAGAATAGGTTTGAGTCGTTTTTGAAGATTTTCCCTTTCATCATCGGATTTTGTTGTACCTGAAAAAATTGGATGATGTCCCACAACAATTTTCCACTTTGCTTTTGAAACTCTAAGAGTTGAATCAATCCAAGCCAACTGGTGATCCATAGATTGAATACCGGCATCTTTATATTTAACTGGATCCTTACGATATTTATCTATTAACGGAGACGTATCAATAAATAGTATCAGTACTTCAACTTTATTAGAAACCGTTAAGGTTTTTGCATAATATCGTGAATACATTTCCCATCTTCTGCTAATGTTTTTATAATCAAGGACGGCTTGAGTAGATCCTTCGTATTCGTGATTTCCAAGTACGGGATACCAGGGAATCATTAATGAAGGATGCTTATAAATCCATTCAAAATTTGTTAACCACAATGGATCTTGAACTGATCTTACTCCCATAAAATGATGTATATCTCCTACAGCAGCTACAAATTTGGGTTTAGCAATTAACGTAACCTCACCCATCATTTCTGCAATCGGCTTTTGATCATAATAACCGTTCCGTCCTAAATCGCTCGCAATCAAAAATGTAAAATTCTTACTAAGATCAGTCAGGCTTTTTGCATCGACAGGTACAACATTTTCGTTTTGACTAAAAATTATTGAATAAGGAAGGATTAGAAGTATGAAAAACAATTGTGTGAGATATATTTTTTTTATTTTTTCTAAATTCATACTACCTCCTAATTTTATAAATACACACGCTAAAAAAAATCAATCGTCTGTATCTTTTTAAATAATTATAGTTATACATCGTTATTGTTGATAAATTGTTATTAGAATTCCATTCCCCTGTTGTATTCAAGCTGAATAAAAGCTTCAACTTCAGGAACAGTTCTTAAAAACGGTCCTTCTCTTTCCATCTTCAAACTTGTAACAGCAGCGGACCAAATTATTGCAATTTCCGGTGGCTCTGTAAGTCTTTTAGCCATATATGAAGCTATGCAGGTATCACCTCTTCCGCTCCGTCCAATTAAACTCTTATTATGAAATTTAGCTTCATAAAATTCTCCATTTGCGAGAACCAGGATTCCGTCACGGTGAGTTAATACAATTTCTTTTGGCCCCATGCCGGTTAATATTTCCGCAGCTTTTCGAATATTTTTTTCACCGGTTAAAGATTCTGCTTCCACAGAATCTGTTTTAAGAACATCAACAAGCGAAAGATATTTTTCTTTTTCAGGCCATGGCGCATGAATGAGAATATTATCATTCGAGACAATTCTAATAAATCCTTGTAGATCTGCAACTAATAAAGCGTTTTTTGTTTTTAGATATTCAACAACTTCAAACGGAATTTCACCTCTTATAGAACCATTTATCAAAAATGCTTCTGCTTCCAGATCGTAAAACTGATCGGGAGTAAATGAACCTGCAGATGCCGGACTTCTTAAAATTCTTTCATCTGGATCCGATGTAGGATATTCCAGAACCATATGTGTAGATGAATGAGAATAAAACGGATATACGTCAACACCTATACTCTGAAGTTTTTGAACTACTCTATTATCTTCCTTATTTAATCTTGTAACTGCAGCAACATTTAACCCAAGCATCTTGGCTGCATGCGCACCATAATTGAAGCCGCCTCCATCAAGATATCTGGTACCGGATGTTGTAATTATTGTATCTTTTGTATAGTTGCCAAAAATTATAATGTCGTATTTTTTTGATTGTGATGTCATTTAAACTCCTTATTAATCACTCACTTTAACTTTCCAGAGTGAAGTTGCAAGAATTAATGATATAATTGAAGCACCTACCCAGAATATTGTAACAGTAGAAAAATCGTAATGCCGTACTCCGTTAATAATTGTTGTTCCATTATCAATTAAATAACCGCTGATCAAATCTTGGGTTGCAGCTCCCAGGTAACTGAATACACCAATAAATCCCATTGCGGCACCGGCAGCTTTCTTTGGAGCGATGTCTGTTGCAAATAATCCGCCTAATGATGTAATTAACCCACTAATCGAAAATCCGTAGAGTAAAAATGAGAATGAGAGTAAGGTTGGATCGGTAATTGGGGTTAAGAATATTAATACCAAGGATGTTACTTCAAGCAAACCAAATATTAAAGTTACAGGTGGGCGCCGTGCGTTAAATAATTTATCTGAGACATAACCGTATGTTAAACATCCTACTATTCCAGCTATAGTATTAATTCCTAAATAACTTCCCGCTTCAACTAATGAAAATCCTTTTTCTTCCTGTAAAAATAATATTCCCCAGTTAACCATTGCATATCTTGTTACATACATTGTGCCACTTGCAAAAGCAAGAATCCATATCGATGGAAATTTTAATATCGATTTTTGCAAATCCCAAATGCTAATTGATTTATCTTTCGGATCAATTACTTTTGCACCAAAGTCATTCCGCCACTCTGCCACAGTTGGTAATCCTAATGTTCTGGGTCGATCTTGCATCAACAAATAAATTCCAAAAGCAACCAGAATACATATAAAGCCGGGTCCAAAGAATCCTGCACGCCATCCAAACCAGGTAACAAGAGCAGCAATACCAATGTAAGTTAATCCTTCGCCAATAGGGTGAGCAATACTCCAAATTCCGTATCTTCTACCACGCTCTTTATTACTAAACCAGTTTGCCATCGATACCATTCCAGCTGGCGCACCAAATCCCTGGAACCATCCGTTCAACCCCCATAAAATTATCCAGAGTACTAGAAATGTTGAAAGTCCCATAGTTATATTTATAATTGCTGATACAAGAACTCCAAAAGCAAAGAATCTTTTCATATTAGCATGGTCAGCTAAGAATCCATTGGTCAACTTTCCAAATCCGTATGTATAGAAAATTGCAGAGCTTATTATGCCTAATTCCTGAGCATTAAAAATTCCCTCATCTATCAACGGCTTCTTTACAACTGATAATGCGAGTCGGCATGTATAAGCAATTGCATATCCCAATGTTATTGCTGTCATTATTTGCCATCGGTATCTGTTAAATAGATTATTAACCTTCTTATTATCCTGAAGTTGTTCTCTATCTTCACCTGTTTTAAAAAAACCAATTATTTTATTCATCATTTCTCCGGTTGAACTATTTAGCAAGAATGATTTCTTTAATTAAGGTTTCATTACAATTTTCATAGCTTGTTTGGGTATGTGCTTATTTGTTTTTAGATCTAGTCCCAGCTTATTAAATGCACTCACTCCCTTTTCTAGGGGAATGATTTCAGTGAAAAATGGTTTCATATCAATTTTGCCAGACATTAAGATTTTAATTGCCGGTAACATTGTATTCTGTCCTATATAAGTTCCAATTACTTTTATTGCCTTTCTTGTAATTGTGTTTGGAACTATCGTTGCTTTAATACTACTATCCATACCAAACGCTAAAACCTTCCCTCCGGGGGTAACATATTTTAAAGCATTTTCTATCTGACTTCCAACAGCATCAATTACAATATCTGCTCCTTTTCCATCAGTAAACTTCAAAACCTCTTTTTCAATATCATGATCATTAGGATTAAATACCGGAATACCCAATTTTTTTGCAACTTCAATTCTGAATGGATCGATTTCAGTACACATTGTGTAAGCTGCAACATTTTTAGATAATGCTGAAAAGAGATAACCAATCGGTCCGAATCCTAGTATAACTACAGTATCCCAGCATTGCATTTGAACTGCATTCATTCCATTAAGCACTGTACCAAGTGTTTCTACCTGAGTAGCAGTAATGTCATCCATTGCATCTGGAATTTTAAAACAAGCATTTTCAGGTAATACACAGTATTCTGCATACCCACCGTTTTGAAAAATTCCAATTGATTTATCTTTTAACCAATGACATTGAGGACTATTTCCTGTTCTGCAATATTCACACAAACCACAACGTAAACTATTATCAACCGCAACACGATCACCAATTTTAAGTGTTGTTACTCCACCACCTATTTCGGTCACTACTCCGCCGAACTCATGTCCTAATGCAATATCTTCACCAACAACGTGTTTACCTTCAAGAATTTTTACATCTGTTCCGCAAATTCCCACGGCCGCAACTTTTAATATTACCTCATTAGGATGCATAATTTCTGGCATCGGTTTGTCTTCATACACTATTTTACCAATGTCTTTGTAGGTTAGTGATTTCATTGTCTTCATATTTCCTCCAGTTGAATTTAGACAGATAGATCTTGAAATATATTACATTTGTCCGTTTGTCTATTTGTCTATACTATTATAATTAGTAATTAATTAAACGTCAATATAAATCGTTCATAAAGCAACGAATTATTTTCTTAAAAAATGTCTAGTTTTTACCTGAAAATGCCTTGTTAATTAACTTAATAGGGTGAATAACATCCAGATTAGTTCCCTGGTTTATTTGAATTTGGCAGGTACCGCAACCGGATAATACAAAATCCGGATTTGCTCTATTTATCTCTTCAAATAATCTTGAGCCAATTTTCATTGATAGATCAAAATTTTCTTTTTTCATTCCAAATGTACCGGCAATACCGCAACAGCTATCATTTATTTTCTGAAGTTTAATCCCGGGAATTAATTTTAATAAATCAACAGGGCCATATTTGTTATTCTGAGTTTTAAGATGACACGGTGCATGGTAAACTATTGTTTTCTCAATTGGCTTAAATGAATTTTTGAATTCTCCATTTAAGAAAATATTTCCCAGGAAATCGTGAATATCATAACTTGCCTTAGCAACCTTTTTTATCTTTTCATCTTCCTTAAAGAATGTCAGATATTCATGCATAAATGCATAACCACAAGACGCTGCTGTAAAAATAATTGGAATATTCTTTTCAACATAAGGCATTAATGTATCAATATTGAATTCAATATCCTTAATAGAATCTTTGATGTTGCCATAAGAAAGTTTAGCAATATTGCAGCATTTCCATTCGGGTCTTATTACAGTATAACCAAGCTTGTTTAAAATTTCGATACTGCATTGTAATTCACCTTCAGGGTCATTATACTCAGCAGCACAACCTGCCCATAAAACCACTTCTTTTTGCAATTCTGTTTTATGAAGCTGAAATTTCATCCTTGAAAAATTCGGGAAATTTCTTTTGAAGTGAATTCCAGCTGTTACATGCATTACCTTTCTAACAATAACTACTGAAAGGGCCTTATTGCTTATAATAGAAAAGAATGAAGTAAGTCCGCTGACTAATTTCCCCCGCTGTAATATTTTTTCGTTAATCTTAAACGGGCGTTTCTCATGCAATTTTTCTTTTGCTAATACTGCAATACCGGGAATATTAACTGCTGTTGGACAATCAGTTAAACATTGACCGCAATTAATACAGTAATCCATTATTTTGTAGAAATGCTCAGTATCAATTTCAGCGGAAGATACTTTACCAGAAATTATTCCACGTAAGATATTTGCTTTAGCTCTGGCAGTTGCTTCTTCATTTCCCGTTGCTACAAAAACGGGACAGTATTCCCGGCATGTTCCACAACCATGACATTTTTCAATTTCAGTTCTCCAATTTTCAGAATCCAGATCAGAAAAGATTTCTACATAATTATATTCCGGGGTATACCTCAGGTTGTCGTTCCACCTGTAATTTGCAGATGTAACTTTAATATCCGGGTTCATAATCCTGATGGGATCAAAGAGATCTTTCAATTCTTTAAACAATGGCAAAAGTGCTGCAAAGCTTTTATTGATGAAAGGAGTTCTTAACCGGCCATCTCCGTGTTCACCACTTAGAGAACCTTTATACTTGACTACCAGTTCAACAAATTGATGCATCAGATTATCAGCATCTTCAAATGCTTTGGGATCTTTAAAATTCAATATTGGCCGTAAATGCAAATTACCATCCCCGGCATGTCCAAAGATTGCGTATTTAAAGGAATATTCCTGTAGTAAAGATGAAAGATCAACCAGAAAATCTGCAAACTGATCCGGATGAATTGCTGCATCTTCAACAAATGGAACCGGTTTTTCCTTACCCTGAATTTTGTTGAGTATAACAGTTGCAGCTTTTCTTACTTTAATTACTTCGGTTATTTCTTCTTCATTTGTAGAATAGGAACCAACTTCCGCTAACTGATTTTGAATGGAAATTATCTCTTTTGTTTTTAAAAACAGCTCTTCAATTTTCTTAACATCATCGTCCTCGTATTCAACGTATAAAAGATATCGGATATGATCCGGAAGGAATTTTTTCAATTCCGGTTTAAAACTTAATGCAAGCTGAATAAATGATTGATCAACAAACTCTATAGCAGATGCGCCTAATTTTCTTAAGTGTTTAACAGCTTCAGCCATCTTTTCAATTTTATCAAAATAAAGTGATATAATACCACGATGTTTTACAATTGGAATAGTTCTAAGGAGAGCATTTGTAAAAACACCAAGCGTACCTTCACTACCAACCATTAGCGAAGCCATATTTAAATGTGTATCGGTTAATACATCCCACACCTGATACCCAGATGCATTCTTAGTCGCTCTTGGCCGGTTTAATTTTATTTCAGTAGAATATTTTTCGAGCAGTATTCGAATAGATTCATAATAATACCGATGGAATTGATCCAATTTTTTTATTTCCTCTAAAGGAATGTTCTGCGCATTAAAAATTTTACCGTTCGAAAGAACAACGTTAACCTCATCAACATGATAAAACATGCTTCCATGTTTTATTGTATGAGGTCCTCCGCTGTTATTTCCCAACATACCGCCGATAACACAAACATTGCCACTACTCGGATCAGGTCCAAATTTCCGCCCAGTTTTCTTAAGTTCTTTCTGCAATGTATCTAATACAACACCAACATCACATCTAACTCTGTTATCGTCAGCGATATCAATATTTTTAAAATTAAAAGTAAGATCCATAATTACAGCTTTACCCACAGCATTGCCGGACAAGCTAGAACTGGCTCCACGTGGTAATACAGGAATATTATAATTAGCACAAATTTTTATTGTTGATATTATATCATCAACATCAAGAGGTATTACTACTGCGAGTGGAGTGATTTCATAGAAACATGCTGCGGTACTATACAATTGAAGAGTAACCGTATCCCATTTTACACTTCCCTTAACATTTTTTTCAAGTTCATAAAACCAGGAAGTATCCGCTAAATCAGTCTGGGAGTTGTTCTCTTTCATAAATTGTTTTTCAATCATTAATTGCCTTTCTGCAATAATACTTCTTTTGTAATCAATTCAATTCTTACTGGAATTTCGGATGGAATATTTTCACCACTAATAGCTTTGATAGCATATTCAATTGATAATTTACCCATCTCTTCCGGATTTTGAGCAATAGAAGCATTCATAGTTCCATTTAAAATTGCTTCCCGGCTGTCCAGAATTGCATCAAAACCAACCACAATAATCTTTTTCTTTTTCTGAGATAATCTAATGGCTTCAATAGCACCAAGTGCCATCATATCATTACATGCAAAGACAGCATTAACTTCGGGATGAGCTTGTAATATATTTTGAAACACAGTAAAGCCCTGGTCTCGCTCCCAATTTGCTGTCTGCGAGGTAATAATTTTCATATTATTAAATTTTGAAATCTCGTCATTAAACCCCTTGAGTCGATCGTCACCGGTTTCATGACCGGGAATTCCTTCAAGAACAGCTACGTTACCTTTTCCGGAAAGTTGTTCTATAATATACTTGCCAGCTATTCTTCCACCATCATAATTATCGGATCCTACAAAAGCGAGAACAGTTCCTCCCGCTTCATTCAACGTTATTAAATCAACCCGGGTGTCAACTATTATAACCGGAATTCCAGCTTCATTTGCTTTTACAATAGCAGGTACAACTTCTTTGGATCCGCTTGGGGTTATGCATAATGCGGATACTTTCCTTTGAATAAGATTCTCGATTATTTGCATTTGCTTTTCTACATCAACTTCTCTCTCTGCTGCCTGAACCAAAAGATTAAAGTTATATTTCTTGGCAATCGCTTCTGCACCGTTTTTCATATCGATAAAGAATGGATTATTCAGAGTCTTCATTACAAATGCAATGGTTCTATTTTCGTCCACTGAATTTTCTGATTTGTTACACGAAATAAAAAACAGAATTGAAATTAATATCGATAAAAAAAAATTAATTGATTTCTGCACCGATTTCATTATTAATTCCTTCTTTTTTTAAGCGACATGTCAATTAAGACAGCAAGAATAATTACCAGGCCAATTACAATTTGCTGTATAAAAGATGAAACTCCCATCAGATTCAAACCATTTCTCAGCACACCCATTATTAAAGCTCCGATTAAGGTACCCGAAATTTTCCCTTCGCCGCCGAGTAAACTTGTTCCACCAATTACAACAGCCGCAATTGCATCCAGTTCGTACATTATTCCGGCAATCGGTTGTGCCGAATTTAACCTTGCCGTTAAAATAACCGCTGCAGATGCACTTAACAATCCGCTTATTCCATATACAATAGTCTTAAATAATTTTGTGTTAATGCCGGATAGATTTGCTGCTGTTTCATTTCCACCAATCGCATAAGTATAACGTCCTAATACTGTTTTATTTAGCAATATATATGCTATCACATATAAGGAAATCATTATCCAGACTGATGTTGGTATTCCAATTATCTGTCCGGTTGCAAGGAATCTGAATTCTTCTGTAAACCCGGAAATCGGTCTTCCCTGAGAAAAAAGTAATGCAGCACCTCTTGCAACACTCATCATACCTAATGTTGCTATAAATGGCGGAAGCTTTCCATAGCTAATTAATTCCATTAGAGAGCCCGCAAATTGTTCCAACAGATAATCCTATAATAATTGCAATCGGTTCGGCAATTCCGTTTTGAATTGAATCAGCAAGAATAATTCCTGAGAAGGCCATGATAGAACCAACTGAAAGATCAATACCTGCAGTTATAATTACGAATGTCATACCAACTGCAATGATAGCATTGATAGATGTCTGTTGTGTAATATTTACAAGGTTCGATAAAGAAAGAAAGTATGGACTAAGAAATGCAAATACTAAAGTAACAAGTACTAATCCGAGAAGAGTACCAAGCTGTCTGCCGTTATGTATTAATAGTTGTTTTGTGATCATCTCATGCACCTATTGCATATTTCATAATTAATTCCTGAGATGCTGATTTAATCGGTATTTCTGCTGCAATTTTTTTATTATTCATTACAATAATTCTATCGCTCATCCCAAGAATTTCCGGAAGTTCGGAAGAGATCATTATAATCCCCACACCTTCTTCAGCCAATTGATTAATAAGATTATAGATTTCAACTTTACCTGCTACGTCAATTCCTCTTGTTGGTTCATCAAAAATAAAGATGTCCGCCTTTTTACTTAGCCATTTTGCAAGAACTACCTTTTGCTGATTCCCGCCGCTTAAATAAATTACTTTTTGATCAAGAGAGGATGTTTTTATTTTAAGTCTATTTATAAATTCTTCTGCTTCTTTTTTTTCTTCTTTTGAATTTATAAATCCAAATCCGGAAAATGAAGTTAAATTTGTTAAAGAAATATTTTCTTTAACGGAAAGAATTAAAACCAGACCCTGTGATTTTCTATCTTCAGTAATAAATCCGATTCTCTGGTTTATCGCATCTTTTGGTGATTTTATTTTCTGAAGTTTTCTTTGCAAGTAAATGTTACCCGAATCTAACTTATCTATTCCAAAGATTGCTCTTGCCAGTTCTGTCCTTCCAGATCCTAATAAACCAGCAATTCCAAGTACTTCACCCTGCTTAAGTGTAAAATTAATATTGGTAATTCCATTTTTTTTTGAAAGGTTCTCAACCCGTAGAATTTCTTCTCCAATCAGAACATTTCTTTTAGGAAAGTGTTCAGTTAATTCTCTGTTAACCATCATTTTAATCAATTCAGTTTTCGTGGTTTCTGAAATATCTTTTGTTCCCACAACTACACCGTCTCTTAACACCGTTACTCTGTCGCCAATTTCAAAGAGTTCATCCAAACGATGAGAAATATAAATAATTGATACACCTCTTCGCTTAAGATTCCGGATCATTTTAAAAAGTTGTTTTACTTCGGTATCCGATAAAGCTGATGTTGGTTCATCCATAATAAGAATTTTAGCATCGAGAGAGAGTGCTTTTGCAACCTCAATCATTTGCTGCTGAGCAATACCGAAATTTATTACAGGAATATCACAATTAATTTCCGACCCAAGTTCTTTCAATATTTTTTTTGAAGATTCTATTGCCCCTTTTTTATCAATTATTCCAAACTTGTTTGTAATTTCACGACCAAGAAAAATATTTTCTGCTGCTGTTAAATATGGTATTAGATTTAACTCCTGGTAAATGATCCCAATACCAAGTTCCTGTGCTTGCCCGGGTGATTTTATATATACCTGCTTATTAAAAAGAAAAATTTCGCCGTTTGTCATCTGGTATGCACCGCTTAAGATTTTAACCAGAGTAGATTTACCAGCACCGTTTTCTCCAAGTAAAACGTGTACTTCTCCCTTTTTAAGAACAAAATTTACGTCGCTCAAAGCAATTACGCCCTGAAACTCCTTCCTTATTCTGCTCATTATTAACACAGTATTTTCTTCCACTAGTTATCCAGCCGACTTCTTATTGATTAATTTAACTGAGATCAGTAACTAATTATTTTTTTCTATCAGTATAAAAGCTGAATATCACCCAATCCTGTGAATTTAATTCCATCTTGATTGTAGATAAGTGTTTTACCAACTGAGAAGTAAACTGATAAATTTTCAAGCACTTCCCAAATTATACCGGCTTCCATTATTGGCTCAACAATTTCTAAGGGATCTTTAGAAATAATAACATGCTCTGATGCAAATAATTTTATTTTTTTCAATAGATAAGCAATTCCAAATCCTGCTTCCCCCCTATCTATTTTTCCATTTACCAAGACTTGTCCAATCTCTGCTGTAAGGCCAAGTTCAGTCCATTCTTTATGCCATTCAAACAGAAGGTTAAACTCCCAGTCCTCGTTCTTACTATTTCTCGGGAAATAAAATTGAGGTGAGACAGATATATCTGAACCATCAGCATCCTGATCAAGAAATCTATATTTCATTCCCAAACCCAATCCATCAATGCCTCTAAATTCATTTAATTCATTTTCCCAGAGATACATCAAAGGTGATTCAATTGTAAGTTGAATCCTTTCACCGATTCCATAATTAATATCAAAAACAATAGCCTCCCACTCAGTAGTAAGAGATGAGTGTTCAAATGAGCTTAAAATATTAATTTCCCAGTTTCCAGGACCTGGAGTTCCAGGATAATTTACTATTAATGGAGGACTGCTTTGTGCTTTATAGAAAGAAGGAATTAAAACAAAAAGAAAGAATTGAGATGTTAAGATATTTTTTTGCTGAACCATCTCCCTCATAACAACCTGCTAATTATTATTGCAAATATTTCGTAAAAACAAAATTGTGTTTTTCGCAGAACTATCAGAATCGGGTAATGGTAAAATTTCAGCGGAAACATAACCACTATATTTGATATCCTTAAGTGTATTAAGGACATTGTTAAAGTCAATGTGGCCGGCACCGGGATGCCATCTATTAGAATCTGCAACATGAAAATGAAAAAGTTTTTCCTTCGCCAGTAAAATACTTTCAGTTAATAATCTTTCTTCCATATTCATATGGAAAGTATCCAGAAGCAGACCTACATTTGAACACCCGGCTTTATACAGAAATTCAAGTCCTTCAGTAACGTTATTAATTAAATTAGTCTCGTATCTGTTAATTGGTTCAATAACTAATTTAATTTTATTATTTATCGACGCACATTCATGTATTGCATCCAAAAAATAATTTTCAACATCTGTAAAATTTTGATCAACTTCTTTTCTCCCCCGGATTAGACCTATGATTACAATAGCATTTAATATTTCAGCTAGATGGATTTGAGATTTAATCCTGTCAATGGCTTTTCTTCTAATCTCTTTATTTGAGTTTGTAAATGATAGACCTTCTTCGCCAAAAGCTTGTCCGGTTCCAATTGCTGAAACCGGAAGCTTGTTTGAGTGCAATATTTTTACTAGAGAACTAATATCAAGTTGATTCGGATCTCTTACAGCAAGTTCTACCGCATCATAACCATATTTTTTTATCTGAATAATATTTTCTTCAATCTTTCCTTTATAAGCAAGTGCAGAGAAAGAAGTCGGTTGTGTTGATAGAACTATACTAAACTTCATTCTATTACAATCCCATTTTGTTTATTGCGTAAATCGGTCTCCATCCTTCTGTAAATGGTTCTTTCATAAATGGTTCCATCTCTTTTTCTGTTCGCATAGTAGTTTTTTCTATAGGAGGGACTTTACCCGAAGGATAAGCTTCCTTAATTTCATCGTGAACCAAAGTCAAATAGGAAAGAATTGCCGCAATAGTTCTTTTTGCTTTTTGAGCCGTTCCAATTGTCGGTCTTCCTACAACACCTTCCGGAATTGAACCCATTTCAGTTGGGAAATGGCCCTGTCCTTCAGACCATCGGCTAGGACGTCCAAAAGGATCAACAGCTTTATCAAAGTGACCATCCGGTAAGTATGGCTCAACTTTGGTTTCTTCAGCATAATTCATTTCTACAAATTCTTTAGCTAAAAGAAGAAGGACTGAAGTTTCTGCTTCATCGGCATGAACAAAATCGTCATCCCAGTCACCGCCACGTTCCTTCGTTCTAAAAAATTCTCTTACTGCACGATGCCAGTCAATAGTTCTGAATATTCCTGGTAGGTTCCAGGTTTTTTGTAATTCTTGAATAGCAGCTTCAAGAAGCCATGAATGACCATGATTGTTAATTAAGATTATTTTACGAAACCCGTCATTCCAGAAACCAACCATTACATCAATTAATAATTTTTTTAGTACTTCATCCTCAAGATGAATTGTGCCCGGCATTCCAACATGATGATGTGGATGTCCCCCAAAGTTTAATGGTGTCCATGTTAAGTTTACCGGATCTCCCTTTTTCGCAGTATAACGTCTCACACCTTCAAGTATTTGTGTTACCATAAATGTATCAAGTGCAGTAACAGTATGAAGTCCATGCAGTTCAGTACATCCAATGGGTATAAAAAGTATATCGTTTTTCATCCGGTTTTCAACAACTTTCTTCCGGATTGTTGTTTGTATATATGTACCTGGTTTTGCCAATTCTGATGGAGAAGGAATTTCATATTCTGCAAGAATCTGATCAATTTCAGCATCGCTGGCATCCCAGATTTTCTTTTTGAGTCTACCTACACTTGTATCCTCAAAAAGGATATCTCCCCGATTTGCTTTAATCCATTTAGACATAGTTTGCTCCTATAATTTATTTAATTATTCAAAATTTGTTAAAGTTATTTTTACTTCGTCACGGTCAGTTTGAAGCATCTTTAAATTCTCTTCAACTTCGTCAAGTTTGATTTTTTTTGTAATAATATGGGATACATCCATTCCTGAAGAAATGCAACTTATTACATTTGGAAATACTCCATGCCCTGAATGCCCCTGAGCACCAACTACACTGGCTCTTCTCACCTGCAGTACTTCACCGTTGAGGGGAATTCTATCGTCGGCTCTTGCTACAACTACTACAGTTGTATTTACAGCTCTTCCTTCCCAGATAATTCTTTCAACATCTTTCCATACTATACTTGGCAATCCTGTTGCTTCTAAAATTAATTTCGCCCCATGTCCGTTAGTAATATCAAGAACTGCCTCGGCAACATTTTCATTCATTGGATCAATTACATGAGTTGCACCTAAAGATAATGCCATTTTTCTTCTTGCCGCCGATGGTTCTGATAGAATAACACTGTTAGCACCAGCCCTTCTTAGAACTGCGCAAGCAGCCGCACCTACTGGTCCCGCCCCTAATATAACAACATTCTCACCGGGAATAATTCCGCCACCTCTTGTTATTACTGCATGGTAGGCAACCGATGTGGGCTCAACCAGACTTCCAAGCAAATACATTTTTTCATCACCGTATAATTTCCTGAATCCTTCAATACTCCATAAGTATCTTGCATCAACAACGATATATTTAGCATAAGCACCGTCACAAGAAAATCCAATCTCCTGAAGATTTTCGCAATGATTGGGATACCCATCTGCACATGGGCGGCAATAACTACACCACATCATCTCCTCAGAGCAAACTCCTTCACCAACTTCATACTTTTTATTAGTTCTCTTATTAATTGCATTCTCGCCAGCTTTTACAACAACTCCTGAAAACTCATGACCCAGTGTTGATGGAAATGCAGTTAAACCCGGGTAAAAAATATAACCATCTTTATCCGTCTGGTACATGTGTACATCACTTCCACAAATACCGCAAGCTTTTACTTCTATAAGTACTTCTGTTGGTCCTGGTTCGCGAACTTCTTTTTCAACAATCTTGATATAAGGATTTCGCCATACTCTGCTGCCAAGGTAAGTTAGTTTTCCTTCAATATCCTTTTTACCAAGAACAAAATCCGGTTTAGGATCCCAGTTTGCAAATAACGATACTGCTCTCATAATCACTCCAAATTATTTTTTGTTTTACTAAAAATCTTTTACAGAAACAATTTTATTCTGCTTAAGCGATGCCGTTGCTGCTACTGCAACTTGAAGTCCGGCTATTCCATCTTCTATTTTGATCATCGGTTCTTTATTTCTTGAAAGATTATTTAGAAAATCTTTAAGCTGATCAACATAGGCATTACAAAACCTTTCGGGGAAGTAAGGCACAACATCATGCGTCACACCTTCTTTAGTAAGTATAAGAATTGGAGTTTCTCTCAAATAGCCGGCTTTTAAAGTTCCTTTAGTTCCAAGTACTTCTGCTCTAATATCATAGCCATATACACCATTTCTACTTATGTCAATTTCTCCTAAACAACCACTTTCAAATTTAAAAGACATAATTACATTATCTGTATCTTTGGTTGGTTCAACTTCCGGAAATGCAAGCACTCCACCAATTGAATAAACAGTAGAAATATCTCCCATATACCAGCGTGCAATATCAATATCATGAATAGCCATATCAAGAATTTGGCCTCCGCTATTCTCCGGGTATAAATATTCAAGTGTTGGTAAATAAGGATCTCTTGATGAACCACGGAATACAACCGGCTTACCGATAATACCTTCTTCAATTTTCTTTTTAGCGGCGGCAAAACCTGAATCAAATCTTCTCATATAACCTTGTTGATAAAAAACACCGTACTTATTTATAGCATTCTGCATTTCTCTGGCATGTTCAAGGTTTAATGCCATTGGTTTTTCACAAAAAACTGGTTTCCCTTTTGATGCTGCATCAACAACAATTTCCTTATGGTTTTGAGTTGTAGCGGTTACAATTACTGCATCAAGTCCCTTATCATCATTAATCTCCTGATGAGAGAAATAGTATTTGGGCACATCAAATTTTTCGGCACATTTTTTTGCTCTTTCAGGAATGATATCAGCGACAGCTACCAAATTTGCTTGAGTAACTCTGGTGGTAAGGAATTCAGCATACATTGTTCCAAGTCTACCAACCCCAATTAATCCGACATTAATTTTTTTCTTCACAGTAATCACCTAATATATTAGTTATAGAAATAATATAGCATAATAAGACTTTTTTATCATTTTAATAAGTTTTTCTTTTCCTGTTAAGGAACATTACTCACCCTTTAAGGTTTTATAAACCTTTTAATAAAGTAAATACTATGTTCCTCTTTTGCTTATTTAACTATTAATACCTTTTATTTATTGGGTAATACTGATTCTCTTTCTATTAAGTATGATTTCAATATTATTGATTGATGACCATTCTTTTCATTGTTTATTCTAGAGTTAATTAGTTTTACACTTTCAACTCCAATTTCATAAATTGGTTGATGCATTGTTGTTAAAGACAAGGTTTCAAAATCAAGATCATCGTAACCAACTATTGACATGTCTTCAGGGAAAGATAGGCCCATGTCTCTTGCAACATGATAAAACGTTAGAGCAATTCTATCATGACCCGCAAAAATTGCAGTTATACGTTTACGTTGCTTTAATAATGCTTGAGCGTATTTCGAGAATTGTTCTTCATTATATGGACCGGAATGACTTACTACCATAGTTGGATCGAATTGAATTCCATTATCTTCAATCGCTTTTTTATAACCGTTAAACCTCAACTTTTCTGTACTGAATATATTGCTATAGATAAAAGCGATTTTCTTGTGTCCTTTTTTAACTAAATAGTTCGTTAAATTATAAGCCCCTTCAAAGTTATCGCTTGTAACATGATCAATTTCTAAATTTGGAATTGTACGATCTGCAAGAACAACATGAATATTCTTTTCTTGGAATTTTTGAATAATCAATCTGTTTTTATTATCAGACGAAGATGTAGGTACAAAAATTACCCCGCTCACAGAATTTTCAATTAACCGATTTGCATGAAAGTCTGCTTTTATATACAAATCATCTGAGCTACAAAGAATTAAACTATGCTTGCCTCTGGCTGCTTCATCTTCGGCACCACGGGCAAGTTCGGGTGCATAGCCGCTTCTTATATCCGGGACAATTAACCCAATGATAATTTGTTTATCAGGATTTATTTGAGGAATAGTAACGAATGTACCCAATCCTTTCTTGCGTATAAGGTAACCCATATTGGTAAGATTCTGAATTGCCTGTCTTACTGTAGCACGTGCCAGTCCTGTAAGCTGAACCAGTTCTTCTTCAGTGGGAATTTTATCATCTGCTTTAAATACACCCTGAAGAATTTGTTCCTTCAACCAAGTTTGAAGTTGAAAGTATTGAGGTATAGGACTGCTCTTATCAATTATCATTACAATTTCTATCTATACTTTGTATAGACAATTATACAAAGCCGGAACTACTTTGTCAAGTCAAAAAAGAAAAGTATTATAAAAATTTTTATTATGATTTTATTTCTGGAGCAGACGTACATTATTGAAGAATTAATGAATTCGTTAATTATTAACTAAAATAAATTAGTTTTTTAAGTATAACAACCCTGATTTATTTTGAATTAGATATAGCTAGTAAAGGATAGTCTGAGTCAAATTAATTTCTTTTTGTTTAAAAAATATTATAGTATCAAATTGAGTTAAATAGAATTTCTAAAATGCGAGAATCAATTATTTGTCTAATTAATCAGATATTTCCTTTAATATAATTTTATATTTTGTATATGAAAGAATTCAAATTGATCACAGAATAAAAAGGGGCTTCTTTATGCTGGTCAACAGAAATTTTTATGTTTTTATAGTTAAAAATGTTCTTAAACCTTTTATTAATATAATTCATATACTCTTTCTTATTGTTGTGGTTAATATCGCCTTGAGTTTTTTTGAGGTTGCCCATGCTCAAGGTAGATCAATGTTAAATAATAAATGGGTTGGTACGTGGAGTACTGCACCTCAATTGGTTGAGCCGAATAACAATCCACCATCCCCTGGTTTGAGCAATAACACTCTTCGTCAGATTGTTCGTGTTTCTATTGGCGGAGATACTCTTAGATTGAGATTTTCAAATGAGTTCAGTAACAGTCCGATAAAATTAAATTCTGTTCATATCGCTTTTTCCAAAGGGAACGGAGTAATTGATACATCAACCGACAAAGTAATTTATTTCAACGGACAAACTGATGTTACTATCGAACGTGGTAGTGCGGTGATGTCCGATCCTTTTCAATTTTCAGTTCCTCCCTTAACAGAAATTGCAATCACAATCTATTTTGGGAATACACCTCCGGATCTAACCGGACATCCCGGCTCGCGAACTACATCATATATACTTACTGGTAACAATGTTATGAAAGAGGACTTTTCTAATGCTGTAAGGACTGACCACTGGTATGTAATAAACACAATTGAAGTATTATCACCGGAAACTGCATCAGCAGTTTCAATCCTTGGTAACTCAATAACAGACGGCCGTGGCTCCGGTACAAATAAACAAAATCGTTGGCCGGATGAACTTGCACGTCGCTTACAATCTAACAATAAAACAAAGCAAGTCGCAGTTCTAAACGCTGGAATTGGTGGCAACTGCGTTTTAAAAATGTGCCTAGGTCCTTCTGCATTAAATCTTTTTGAACGTGATGTTCTAAATCAGAATGGAGTTAAGTGGCTAATCATCCTCGAAGGGATTAATGATATTGGCGGTGCATCAGGTTCTCAGGGATCAACCAAAGTTGCACAGGATTTAATCTTAGCCTACGAACAAATGATCGACAGAGCTCATGCAAAAGGTATTATTGTTTATGGGGCAACATTACTTCCATTTGGTGGCTCATCTTATGATTCACCCGATCATCAAAATGCCTGGAGAACTGTTAATGATTGGATAAGAAATAGCGGAAGGTTTGATGGTGTTATTGATTTTGCTACTGCTCTAAGCGATCCGGCAAATCCGACAAAATTATTACCAATTGCTGATACAGGTGATCATCTTCATCCTAATGAAACGGGTCACCGTATGATGGCAGAAACTATTGATCTAACTTTATTTGGAGCTGAAACCAATACTGGATATAATGAGAAATCAACTAATGTTCCAATAAGATATTCGCTTTTGCAAAACTTTCCTAACCCATTTAATGCATCAACCAGAATTTTATATCGTGTACCAAAAGAGTGTTTTGTTTCTTTAAGAGTATTCGATTCATTAGGAAGTGAAATTTCATTATTGGTTGATGAATTAAAATCAGCGGGATACTATGAAATTAGTTTTAATGCTAGTAATCTTCCATCGGGCACCTATTATTATAAATTGGCAATAGAAAATTTTTCTGAAGTTAGAAAGATGATTTTGTTAAAATGAATAATTAAAAATTATCTGGTCGATTTCAAAGAATGTACAAATAAAAACTATAGCAAAATATTTTAATGTCTATAATTTTGCAGCAATTATTTGATTACTTGATATTTTATTAAGAAATTCTTATTCTAGTTAAGAATAATTCCTATTTAATAATAATTATCTATTTTTTTAACACATCTACAATTGCATAGAAAACCTATAATTAAAAGGAGAATGAATATGAGTGAACAAGGCAAGTGCCCCGTAACAGGAAGAACCTCGG
>JBBIHP010000008.1:10909-48954 GCA_037446915.1 Ignavibacteria bacterium | reverse complement strand
TCGGATATTTGATTGTTGCAATCTTTATGATAGTATACTATAAGAAAGCTGGAACTATGGCTGACCTTGGAGTAATTGTAACTATTCTTCTAATCCTTGGCATATTAGCTGGATTTCAAGGAACACTTACTCTGCCAGGAATTGCTGGTATAGTTCTTACAATGGGTATGGCTGTAGATGCCAACGTTCTTATCTACGAGAGAATTAGAGAAGAATTATCAACCGGTAAGACCGTTAAAGCTGCTATTGAAAGCGGATTTAAACATTCATTCTCTGCAATCTTCGATTCCAACGTTACTACATTTTTTACAGGAGTTATTTTATACCAATTTGGAAGCGGTCCAATTCAGGGATTTGCTTTGACATTAATGATTGGTATTGCATCAAGCTTATTTAGCGCACTTGTTCTTGTAAGAGTAATGTTCGATTTCATGATTTATAAAGGTTATAAAATCCAAGTAGGTTAATTTTAGGAGATATTGAATAAATGCGATTATTCGAAAATTTAAATATTGATTTCATGAGTAAAAGAAATCTCTTTTACCTTGTATCATCTGTAATAATTACACTTGGTGCGTTAAGTATTATATTCAGAGGATTAGAGTTCGGAATCGACTTCAAAGGCGGTTCCGAAATTGGTATCGAATTCACAAATCCAATTGAAATAAGCCAGGTTAGAAGAGAAGTTGAAAAAATTGGTTTGGGAAATGTTGAAGTAAAAACATTCGGTGGTTCTACCGGAGTTTTATTAAGAACCGAATTACAGGAAATTCCTCAGAATATTTTACCAAATGTTAAATCCAAGATCGAAAATATAATTTCCAGCACAATACCCGGAGTTCAGAAACAGATTACTGATTCAATTAATAACTCAATTACTTACACTTTTCAGGATGAAGAAACTACAGATAAGGTATATGAAAGATTGAATCAAACCGGTTTTCAGACCATACGCCTGAATGACGATGAAATTAAAAATTCCATTGTTATTCGGCTTGGAATTTCTGATTGGATAAAAGAAACGCTTTCAGAAAAATTTTCTGACAATCCGTTTATTGTTCTCAAGGAAGAAAAGGTTGGACCTAAAATAGGTAATGAATTAAAGCGTGATGCTGTTCTCGCAGTATTTCTTTCTCTTGTTGTAATTCTAATTTATTTAGGTTTCCGTTTCAAATTTATCTTTGCAGTTGGTGCAGTTGCTGCTCTTTTCCATGATGTACTTATTACACTTGGAATATTTTCCGTTCTATACGGAATGATACCCGGATTTAATCTGGAAATTACTACAAGTGTTGTTGCAGCATTTCTTACATTAGTTGGTTACTCAATTAACGATACAGTGGTCGTGTTCGATAGAGTAAGAGAGTACTTAAAGATTCATAAAACTTTACCATTGGAAGAAACAATGAACCGTGCAATTAATAGAACAATGAGTAGAACTATTATTACCGGTTTAACAACCCTTCTTACTGTTATTGTTCTGATGGTTTTTGGCGGCGAAGTACTTAAAGGATTTGCGTTTGCACTGTTTATTGGAATTCTAACAGGTACTTACTCTTCAATTTTCGTTGCAAGTGCATTCGTTTTAGAAGTTGCAACACGAACTAATAAAAAAGTTCAGTTTTAGTTTATCTTTTACACATAATAAAAAACCGGTGCTATACCGGTTTTTTATTTTAAAGTTTTTTCTTGTAAGCTATCATTCCACTTTCAGAACTATAAATGTTACATCATCATATTGATCCTCACTTCCCCTAAATGATTCCAGATCGTTCACTATTACTTTACTAATTCTCTCGCTGGTTAAATCTTTATTTGCAATTAACAGACTCTTCAATCTATTAATTCCATATAGTTCTTCCCTATCATTCATTAACTCTGTAACACCATCCGAAAAAAGAAAGATTAGATCCCCTTTGTTCAACTCAAGAGTTATCTCTTCAATTGTAGAGTTGAAGACTTCTCCTTTGTCCAGCCCAATTCCTACACCACCGGGTTGAAATATTTCGAGAACATTATTATTTATTCTTATCAATGGTGTATGACCGGCACGGACAAAAGTGATTTCTCTTTTATCGGTATCAATAAGTGCTAATGTTAATGTAATAAACCAGTTTTTTTCAATCTCATTGTAAATTTTCTTGTTGATTTCAACAAGAATTTCTTTTGGGGATTTAAGTTCAGAGCAATATAATCTTATCATCGTTTGGATCTTGGACATATAAAAAGATGCACTCAATCCTTTTCCAGATACATCGCTTATAACAACAAACAATTTTTTATTAGAAATTTTAATAAAGTCATAATAATCCCCACCGACATGCATAGCCGGAAACATTATCCCATAAATATCAATCCCTTTAATTTCAGGAGAATGTTTTGGAAGAAGACTCTCCTGAATTCTTCTTGCATTTTCAAGATCAATTTCAATCTTCTGTTTTTGAATTTCGGAATCATACAATCTTGCACTTTCAATTGAGATTGCGGTCTGACTTGCGGCAGAAATTAATAATTCCATCTCTTTGGATGTAAATTGCGATCCTGAAATTTTTACTCCAAACAATAATACTCCAATAACTTTCGATTTTATTATTAATGGAACTATAGTGTAGATTTCCTCTTCAAGTATTGCTGAAAATCTTCCTTCTGCAGCTCTCTTGAAATCCTGGCGTTCCAGAACTGCTTTTTTACCTAATTGCATTTCGGAAATAAAATAATTTTCGATTGCCGAGTTCTCATCATAAATTTTAAGATCGGGATTACTAAATCCTTCCTGTAGCACTAAATGATAAACTTTCTCCTTTCCGAAATTATTAAGCATTATACCAAAGTTTTTTAATCTAAGAGATTTAACAAAAAGCTGTTCAACAGCATTTAAAATATTATGAGTGCCAACAATTGCTGTAATATCATTACTGAATTTAAGAAGGTTCTTTTGAAACAGAAATTGTTCCGGGTAAAATTTCTCTGTAAGAAGATCTTGAAAACGGTTCTTGGTAGATTGAAATACAACGGCAAATATTACAAAAATTACACCGGCTATAATTCCCTGATATTCATCGCTTAAAAAAGAACCAATGCTCTGCCCGATAAAATAAATTACAAGAAAATAAATTCCTGCCAATGCTGCGGTAGCTGTTCCGTAAACAATTGTATTCCTTATTACATCGCTTACATCCATTAAAGAGTACCTGAAAATAGAATAGCCGAAAGCAAGAGGAAGCAGAGCAATTAGAATTATTGGCGTAAAGTATGCCGGGTTATTAAAAATTAAACCGGCAATTGATGGGGCAAGAAAATTTGTATAAACAAGTGCTAATATCCCTACAAGGTATGCAATCAAAATAATAAAGATTGGAACACGCTCTTTTTTGGTTTTTAATTTAAGATAACCAATTAACAATAAAATAAAGCCGGATAAAAATCCTATTCCATTCAAAATTCCGATTAAATTATTCTGAGAAACATAAACTTTTTCGTATCTGTTCACATATACAAAAACAATTTTTACAATCAGCACTATAATAAAGATACCCATAGGAATTAAAAAAAGTACTTTATCGAACCATTTTTTATTTGAATATGAAAAATCTTTTGGGAAAATCGAAAAGAATTTGAAAAGCATGAATGGAAGAAATATTGCAGCTACCTGGGATATGTTATCAATAAGTAATGGAATTATTGGTGTTCTAAAAAGAGGGTTATCAACTACCATTCCTCTATATAACAAACTTGTCGTTGCATTTATTACGAGAACAATACCAATTCTATAAAAGAGCGATTGAGTTTTACCACCGGGTTTTACAAGAATTACAATAAAACCCACTATTAACCATAGAGACGAAAGAAGTACAAAGGCAAGTCCGGCAATATTAATTAATTTTTTAACCAGCACAGGTGTGTCGAATGTACTGTCCCCTCTTTTAACTGTATAAGTTGCGTAATCCCCTTTCTGAACTTTATCCAAAATTTGTGTAGCCACAAAAGTATTAATGGTTTTCTTACCATCAATTGCAACAAGAATATCACCATCCCTAATTCCGGCTTGATATGTAACCCCATCAATCTTTACCTGATCGAAGATAATTTCCATATTGCCGTCAGAATCTTTTTTCTGAACCCAGAGGCATTCATCATTGGATTGTGCAGTGATATAATAAATAAAGATAAAGTTGATAATGCTAATTAAAGCAAAGAGTATAAATGAGGAGATGATAAACTTGGTTCTATTGGCAATATAAAATCTTTTTAAACTATCGCGCATCATTTCACCTTAAGAACTAAACATGTAATGTCATCGCTTTGTTCTGCACCAAGAGTAAATTCTTCCACACTCAATTTAATTTCATCAAGAATATTTTGAGGCATATTAATCAAATATTTCAAAGCAATAGTTTCTAACCGGACATCTGTAAATTCATCACCGTTTTTATTCATTGCTTCTGTAATCCCGTCAGTAAATAATACTATAACATCATCCGTTTGAAGCTGTAAAGTTTCGGAAATATATGGAATGGAAGTGGGCAAAACTCCCAATATCATTCCGCCTTTTTTAAGTTTGTTAATTTTTCCGTTTCGTATAAGCAATGGTGGATTATGTCCGGCGTTTACGTATGTAAACTTTTTCTTATCGTTTTCGAAAAGTCCCCAGAAAAAAGTAATAAAACTTCCCATCGTTGTATTTTCTGCAACAAGATCATTCATAAGATTGGTTGCTTCAGACAATGGTAGGTTTTGTTTACAAATTGATTTTAAGAACGCCTGAAGATTTGCCATTAATAATGCAGCTGGTACCCCTTTGCCCGATACATCTGCTATTGCAATAAGTAATTTATCATTATCGAGTTTTACAACATCGTAGTAATCCCCACCAACCATTTTAGCTGAAGAATTAAAGGCAGCTATTTCAATGTTAGAAAAACGCGGAATAACACCCGGTAGCAAATTCTTCTGAATATTACGTGCGGTTTCAAGGTCTTTTTCTAGACGCTGTTTTTCGAGTGTTTCGTTAAAAAGACGTGCATTCTCAATAGATATTATAGCGAGACTTCCAACTGAATAAACAAATTCGATGTCCGACTTTGAATATGCTAACTCATTTTTTCTTTTGCCAAGTATTATTAATCCCTTAGTAACATTCTTTATCTGCATGGGGACAATTAAATCAATTCCAATTTCGGAAAAGCTAATTAAATCATCATTCAAATTTTCGCGAAGAACTGGTTTAGTAAAACTATTTGCATAACAGTTTTTTAACGCAGAAGTCAGGCGTGTTTCATCGAATCGGTTCTCCAGAATTTTGAATGATCCGTTACTACAGGTAATAATTGCGAATTTAGAAACAAACATTTGACCTATTAAAGAATAGACCAGTAGCCTGGCAATGTTTTCTACCTGTAAAATACCGCTGAATTCTTTACTAAGATCGAAAAGTGAGCTTAACTGGTTTACTTTACTATCAAGATTTCTGTTTACCTGTTTAAGCTTTTCAACTATCAACGAATTTTCAATAGCTGTAGCACCAACATTCAGAATTGTTTTTAAAAACTCAACATCCTCATGGTCATAAGTCTTATTTGTTAATCTGGTCCCTAATAAAATTATTCCTTTTTTTCCTTCTGAGGATTTTATTATTTGAAAGACCGGGAAATTATTCTCCTTAATAAAATTATGCAGTTCTTCGTTTTGTTCAATCTGTTCTGAAATTACCGGTGGAAATTTTTCAATAATATTAGAATTAATTCCTTTTGAAGATTTTATTTCCAGTAATCCGTCTTCATTTACAAGAGCAATCAAACCTTTTGATGTATGGAATTTTCCCAGGCAAGTTAATAGAATATTGTTTAATGCAAAGTTTAGATCGAGACTGGAGTTTACGAGATTACTGAAATCTACAAGAGCAGAAAAATTTCTTAAGGTTGCATTATGATCGGTAATAAGCATTCCTATTCGGTAAGATATTTTACCAAAATAACTTCGTTTTTATTTCCTGAAACAGTAGAATACTGGACTTCATCCATAAGCTTCTTCATAAGAAAAATACCGAGACCACCAACTTTCTTTTGTTTGTAATATTCAACAATGTTTGGTTCCGGAACGTTATTAGGATTAAAGTGCATTCCTTCATCTACTATTGAAATTGAAAATCTATCTTTATCAAATTTAGTTGAAATAACTATTTTTCCATCAGGGGAGTATTTATAGGCGTGTTTAATAATATTTGTGCAAGCTTCATCAACGGCTAAAACAATCTTGCCAACAGTCTCTTCTGAAAATCCGCATTCTTCTGCAGTTCTTCTTGTAAAGTCCCTTACCTGTGCAAGATTATCGGTAGTACTCTTAACAACAAGTTCCTTTTCTATTTTTTTATTGGGATAAATCAAGATTGACTCAACTCGCTAAATTTTTTAATTGCTTCGTTTTCATCCTTGTAGAATTCATACAAAATCGGGAAACCGAGAAGGTCGAAAATGTTATAAACATTCTCTTTCATATTAGAGAACTTGATATCCCCTCTGTTTTCACGCATCGTTTCAACGTAAGCCATGAAAACTCCTAAACCTGCACTGCTTATGTACTTTAGATCGTTAAAGTTAACAACCACTTTGTAGTGCTTGTCGTTAAGCAGTTTGTTAAATACATTTTCAAGTTCAGGTGCGGTGTGAGCATCAAGATACCCATTAACATCAATAACACTTACGGAACCAACACCCCGTAAGTTGACATTGAAATCCGCCATTAATTACTCCATTTGTTTTTAATTCTTTTTATTCCATTTAATTAATACTAATGTAATGTCGTCATGCTGTGAATGATCTTTTGAGAACAAGGTTAAATCGTGCATCAGAATATTTGTAATCTCGTCCAGATTTTTATTTTTGTTTTGAAGAATTATTTGCTCGAATCTTTCGTATCCGAAATCGTCATCCCCGGCATTCTTTGCTTCGGGTATTCCATCCGAATAGAATGCAAGAATATCGTCATTCTTTAATACAATTTGCATTTCTTTTAATGAATTTGCAAACCCGTTTGTATAATCAAGCCCAATTCCTATTCCACCAGGTTGTAACCTCTCTACCCTACTATCCGAACATAATAAAACTGGCGGATGACCTGCTCTTGCAAAATTTATTTCACCCGATTGTTTATCCAGGACACCATAAATAACCGTAACAAAACTTTTCTTATCAAGACTATCTTTTAAAATCTCATTTACTTTAATAAGAAGGTCCCGCGGATTAAGAATTAATTTGGAGAGGGATTCAAAAATTCCTTTAACTTCTGCCATTATGAATGAAGCAGAAATACCCTTGCCTGAGACATCTGCAACAATAAACCCAAGTCTATCGTCTTCAAGCTCAAAAAAATCGTAATAGTCACCTCCAACTTCGAACGCGGGAACAAAAAGAGCTGCAATTTTAAAATTATTAGACTGCGGAACATTATTGGGTAGAATTTTCCGTTGGATATCACGCGCCACATCAAGTTCTTTTTCAAGACGTTCTTTTTCAATTGACTCTGCTAAAAGTTTAGCATTTTCAAGAGCAACGGTTGCATAATCTGCAAATGCCTGGAGTGATTTTTTTTCATCCTCATCAAAATTTACATCTTTTTGACGGGCAGTAAATAAAAATCCATTAATCTCACCATGTAATTTTAATGGGGCAATAGCAATCGATTTAAATTCCTTCATCTCACTGCGTAATTCTGAACTGACTGAATCATAATAAAATGTTTGAACACGCAGCAGATCGCTCTCATCGTTATCAAGAAGCATTTTTATTAGTTTATCAGCATCAACATAAGAGATGTTATGAACCGAATTAAGCTCATATTCATTTTCCTTCTTAGTTACAAGCCATGCAGAGTATGAATTACAAACTTTAGCAGTAATAGATGTAACGGTTTCTGCCAATTCTTTGAAATCGAAAACTTGAGTTATAAGCTTGGTTAAATCCATTAGTGAAGAAGCTTCCTGTGCTTTTCTATCGAATGCTTCTGCTGTTGGAAGATGGAATAAAGTTGTAAAGAAAATCACACCGAAATAGATCATTCCGTAAATCATTGTTAAACTTAAAACGGAATAAAGTCCGGGTGAAAAAGTGAAAATTATTTGTCTTATGGTATTACTTTCATTTAATAGAAGAACAAAATTGAGTCCGAACAGAATTGAAAGTATTGTTGAAACAAGTAATAAATAAAGCTTCTGCTTCTTAACCAGAAATGCAATCCAGGCTACACGCAAGGAGTTTAAGCTTATAAGGACAATTGAAACAACAAAAAAGGAATTATAAGGATAGTCGAAATTCTTATCAATTTTTAAAAGCAGATTTGAAAAAAATGTTAAAAGAAAGAAGACCTGCATAGTATTGAAATATATGCTCAGCTCTTTTTTTTGTCTAAGAAAAAATAATTCTCTGAATGATGCCAGAATATAGATAACCGCTACAATAAAAATGAATATGAGGATAATTGAAAAGAGCGAGTTAATTATATTAAGGTTCGCATCCTTTTCAGCAAGTGAACCAAACAATGAATCGGAAACAGATATGATTGAAAAAACAAGTGCTGCAAGTATCCCCGCATTCAGTACAAGTGTAAAAGGAGAATCGGTTTTACTGCTTAATAGAGGTTTGATGTATGAAAGAACAAAAAATAATACTAAGGATACAAGTACTTCGTTAATTAATGATAAAAGAAATGAATCATGCTGGGGAAACATTAAACAGAATAGAAAAAGTAGTATTGAAACAACTATCGCATTTTCTAAACCCTTGGCACGTGTAATATTTTTTAGATTGTTATTGATCATTAAAAAGAGTTTAATCGTTTAGATAAATAAAGTTATTTCACTGTGTCCCGCGGGTTGATATTCACGCTCTGTTTTTTACGCATAGCTCTTTCATAATTCTTATTTACTCTCTTAAGGGAATCTGAAAAAGTCTTCTCCAATTTTTTTCCTAATGAATCCATTACAATACCCAACTTTTCCCACTCTTTGAAGTTACCCTTTGCAATATCTGCGGCATGTTTGGCAAATTCTTCCGGATTAAAATTAAAATGAAACTGTATCGGCTCTCCTCTTCTTGGAGGTCTTGGAGGATTATTGACATCTCCTTTTTGATGTTCTTTTAATGCTGACTCCCATTTGAATGAAAGCATTTTCAATTTATCTGCAGCTTTTTCCAGATTTACTTTTATGCTATCCTCTATCCGGGTATAATGTATTGCCGGAATTTTCGGTATCGGGACAATTACTCTTACCTTATTCGAATCCATTTGATGAAAAATTCCAGTCCCTGGTTTTATCCTTATCTTTTCCCTGTTCTTGCGGGTGTTATCAAAATCGATGTCAATCCGGAAATTATCTTTCATATTATTAGCGGCAAGATGTTTATTAAGATCAATATCTGAAAGTTTGTCAATAGCTTTTGTGTCAAATTTAAATTCAGTTTGAAAAACAGTATCGGGAGTAATAAAAATGTAATCATTATTAGGGATTTCTTTCGCTGATAGTGCAAATGATCTGAGGTTTTCTACATTGAAGGTTTTATTGTTTATTGGAAAAATCTCGTATGTTTTATTTCTATTCACTTTCTCAGAGAATGCAATAAGATCAGCTAAAACTGCTTTTTGTAAATCACCTAATTGTGGATTTATGGCAATTGCATTTTGGTCGCTTTTAAGAATAGATAAGTATATTTCCTTTTTATAGGCACCCAGAATTGAATCGACGCTATATTTTTCATCAGGTGATAATTCAAGATAATCGGCAAAGCGCTCATAATTATTAGTATATGGAATATACGAAGCCGGTTTTACTTCGAATACACGATTATCTGCTCCTTCGTGAGAAACGAGTAATAATTTTTTGTTATCCTTATCAATTGGTAAACTTTGATAAAGAGCAAAATTAAATATATCCTCATTCGTTATTTCGGTAGAGGCAAAAAGTGGTTTCAAATTCTGGGCATAAAAAGATATTAAATTATTTTTTCCCTCTTCAATCAACTTACTAATACTACGCTTATGGGAACGGAAAAAGACCATCAGTAGAAAAGTTAATAGAATAATACTCGCTACCGGCAAATACCTTTTTACTAATTCATTAAATCTATTTTTACTATTTGTCTCTTCCATTTAAGCTCTTAACTCTTTTTGATAAGGTTCCAATAAAAATTTCAAATGTTCCCTTGCACGGAATATCCTTGATTTTATTGTCCCAACTTCTGTTCCCAATTGGTCTGCAATCTCTTTATAACTTAATCCGTCTATATCCCGCAACACTAAAGGCACCTTCAGTTTCTCAGGTAATTTAGCAATCGCATTTTGAACAAGCTGCGGTATATCATAATTTTCCGAATGTGGACCGGTTGGATATTCTCTATCATAATCTCCAATCGGGACAAAAATGCTTCTAACTTTTTTCTTTCTTAAATAATCCCTGCACTTATTAACTGTAATACGATAAAGCCAGGTTGTAAACTTAGACTCGAACCTGAATTCTTTAATTTTGTGATAAACACTTATAAATACATCCTGGGAAATGTCATCAACATATTCAGTATCGCCTAAAGTAATAAAGACAAGATTTCTAACCTTTTCCTTATGCTTTATTACTAAAGTCCTAAACGTGGATTCATTCCCGTTAATGAAACTTCTAATTAGAATAAAATCCTCATCCTGTTCCGCATAGACTTCACCAGGATTATTATTTTCCCTATCTTTTTGTAAATCCATTATTTTAGACGATAACTTTAAAGTAATGTTCCGGTACCAAAATTAAACAAAATGTTTGAAATGAAATGTATAAAACTGTATTTTTTCTACAGTATTCAATAACTTATTTGCCAATATAAATATTTATAAAGGATAATACGCAATAACCTTTTTTAATAAAAAAATCTTAACTTATAGGTAGTTTGTAAACAATTTTAGTAAATCCTAAGGAGAACAAATGAAAATTAAAACAACAGAAAAATACGGTGCAGTAATTATTGAATTAAAGGGTAATGTAATGGGTGGTCCAGAAGCTCAGGAATTTAGCGACCTACTCCATAAATTATTAGATGAAAACAAAAAAAATGTTGTAGTTGATCTTGCAGATTGCAAATTCATGAACAGTTCGGGCTTAGGCATGCTTATAAGCGGATATACTACAATGAAAAATGGTGGCGGATCTCTTAAACTTGCTAATGCTACCGAAAAAATTGAAAGCTTACTTGTTATTACAAAATTAATAACAATTTTTGAGCACTTTAATTCCGTTGACGAAGCTGTTAATAGCTTTAAATAAATTCATTAGGGGTTGTTCTAAAGTTTTTAAATGAATTTCTCGATTAATTAATTTGTTAAAAGAGTTTTTTACCGAATCCAAAATTTTTTTAGAACAACCTTTAATTACACCTACCATTTATTCACAATCTTAATAGTCGGGGAAATAATGAGTGTTAGTATTATTGTTGGCAGCCAATGGGGCGATGAAGGTAAAGGCAAAATAGTTGATATCCTTAGCAAAAAATTTGATATAGTCGTCCGATACCAGGGCGGTGCTAATGCCGGACATACAGTTCAAATAGGAGACCGTCAATATATACTTCACCTTATTCCATCGGGAATTCTACGAGACAATGTTGTTTGTGTTATTGGTAACGGAGTTGTAATTGATCCGAAAGCATTGCTTGATGAAATTCAATTGTTAGAGAACTCTGGCATCAGCATCAAAGGACGCTTATTTATTAGCCAGAATGCTCATCTAATTATGCCATATCATAAGCTACTCGATTCAATTAATGAGAACACCTCTACAAAAATTGGAACAACAGGAAGAGGTATCGGTCCATGTTATATCGATAAATATGCACGCAAAGGAATTAGAATTGTCGATTTGTTAGATAGATCCGTTCTGGAAGAAAAAATTAAAACTAACATCGAAGAAAAAAATAATATTCTAAGAAAAGTCTATAACCACGAGGAACTTAATGTTGATGATATAATTAACGAATACCTTGAGTTTGATCAGAAAATAGATAAATATATAACCGATGTACCGACTTACCTCCTTAGTGCAATGACCGATGGCAAATCAATTCTGCTTGAAGGTGCCCAGGGAACACTTTTAGATATTGACCATGGCACATACCCGTTTGTAACATCGTCTAACCCAACTTCCGGTGGAGCTTGCACAGGGTCTGGTATTCCGCCAACAAAAATAAGTTCTGTTATTGGAATAGTTAAAGCATATACAACACGTGTCGGTTTGGGTCCTTTTCCTACTGAAATGTTTGGTGATGAAGGGAATAAATTGAGAGACGTTGGTGCCGAGTTTGGTGCAACAACCGGAAGACCAAGAAGATGCGGATGGTTTGACGCTTTCTTAGTTAATTATTCAAGAATGATAAATGGCATTGAGAGAGTTGCTATTACCAAACTTGATGTTCTTAGTTACCTGGACGAAATTAAAGTTTGTGTCGCTTACGAAATTAACGGTAAACAATTAAAATCATATCCTACCGATGTAAACCAGATGATGCAAGTTAAACCGATTTACGAGACTTTACCCGGATGGAAATCTGATATTTCTAATGCAAAATATTACGATGAATTACCATCCGCTGCAAAAGATTATCTTTCATTTATTTCGCATCAAAGTGGATTTGAGATAAGTCTTATTTCGGTTGGTCCAAGAAGACTCCAGACTATCGAATTATAATCTTTGTCAATAATTCTCTCATTTCATATCGCGATTACATTTATTAATTTGTAATTGAATTTGATATCTATGTGAGAATTATATGAAGCTTAATAGCAATCCAACCACAATGAACTTAAAACTTATTCTTGTCGTAATTGGAGCAACAATTGCAATAGGAACACTTTTTTATACTCAGGACCTTGTTAATAAACTCCAGGAAAGAGAGCGCCAGATTGTTCAGCTTTATGCAAACAGTCTGGAATATGCTACAAGTTCGGATAACATCTCAAGTGATTTTACATTTATATTTGAAAATATAATTCTCCGAATTGATTTCCCGATGATCGTTACAGACGGAAATGACAATATAATATCAACTAAAGAAGGAAGCGGATATAAAAATATTAATATTGATAAGGGATTGAGCGAAATAAAGATTGAAAATTTTTTAAAGAAAAAGCTAACAGAACTTAGCGAAACTCACCTGCCTATTAATGTTAAAACACCAGATGGCACAATAATTCAAAAAATCTATTTTGGTGATTCAGAGATAATTAGAAAATTAAAATACTACCCTTATCTTCAAATTATATTTGCACTTCTTTTTATTACAATTGCATATTCAAGTTTTAGCTACATTAAAAGAAGTGAGCAAAGTAATATCTGGGTAGGTATGGCAAAAGAAACTGCTCACCAGCTTGGCACACCAATTTCTAGTTTACTCGGCTGGACGGAAATTTTAAAAATGAACTTTGATAATCCGAATAAAGTTTTAGACTGTGTTGAAGAGATAAATAATGATCTTACCCGATTAAATAAAATAACAATTCGGTTTTCGAAAATCGGTTCTAAGCCGGAGTTGGTTAACGACTCTCCCATGAATTCTATTGAACGAGTGATAAAATATTTTGAACGACGTCTTCCGCAATTAGGTAAAAATGTTGATATAACAGTTGAAGGAGATAAAAATATAAAAGCAAAATTGAATCCCGAACTCTTTGAATGGGTAATTGAAAATCTTATTAAGAACGCACTTGATGCAATAGAGAACAAAGAGGGAAAAATTAATTTTGTAGTTTCAGATAGTAAAAAGAACCTTGAGATTGAAGTTTCGGATAATGGAAAAGGAATTGAGCACAATAAAAGAAAAGAAATTTTCCGTCCGGGTTATTCAACCAAACGGAGAGGTTGGGGACTTGGATTAAGTTTATCAAAGAGGATTATTGAAAATTATCACAAGGGAAAAATTTTTGTTAAAAATTCTGTTATTAATGAAGGGACCACTTTTAAAATAGTTTTGATGAAAGCGGAAATTATTACTTGAAATTATTTCCGACTTTTTATCATCACCTAATCAAATCATAATCAGGAAAATTCCGCCCTTTCGATTTTTTGTTAAATTCCAACAAATTATAAGCCTGGTAAATTCATTTGATCAAAAATTTAAATGGTATAATCTTTGTTAAAGTTAATACAGTCATCTAGTTTGACTACACATAAGCACCCTCTGTAAACAAATCTAACTGCTGTGGAAGCGCCCTCGACCACAGCAGTCTTTTTATTCAGCAAAACTGATTCCATTTCCACCGCATAATAGAATTTAATTACTTAAATTTGCCATAGATTCATATGGAGAATAAATGACGAATAGAAATAAGCGTCCTGCCTGGGATGAATATTTCTTAAAAGTTGCAATGCTTGTTTCAGAACGAGCAACCTGTCCAAGGATGCATTGTGGTTGTGTATTGGTGAAAGATAAACAAATTCTATCAACAGGATATAACGGTTCTATACCCGGCGATGAACACTGTGAAGATATTGGCTGCCTCATTGTAGATAACCATTGCATTAGAACTATACATGCAGAAATGAATGCAATTATTCAATGTTCTTCGCATGGAATTAGTACAGAGGGTGCTACGGCATATATTACTAACATGCCGTGTACTAATTGCGCTAAGGCACTAATTACTGCTGGAATTAAAGAAATAGTAATTTTCTCTGACTATCATGATACACTAGCAGAAGAATTTTTAGCTAAAGCTAATGTGAAAATTAAAAGATTACTCATGCCCGAGAATTTAATTGATTATAACCTGGACAAATATTCCTCAGCAAAAAAATTTAACGAATAGTATTATTAGATTAACAGGGTATTAAGGATCGGAGAAGTAAAGTAAAAAATGTTGTTATCTAAAGATTATCTTAATAAATATTATAATCCGGAGAATTTTTTTAACCGCGATTTAAGCTGGCTGGAATTTAATAGAAGAGTTATGGAAGAAGCTCTTAATCCCGATCTTCCACTTCTAGATAAAATTAAATTTATTTCGATCTTCTTCTCGAATTTAGATGAATTTTATATGATACGTGTTTCGGGATTAAAAGAACAAATTCGAGCAAATGTATTTGACACATCTATTGATGGCTTGACCCCGCATGAGCAAATCCGGCTTATTGAAAAAAGCTTGCAACCAATGCTCAAAAAAATTCATGATTATTGGGAAAAAGTGATCATTCCTCAATTAAACGTAAATAAAATTTTTATCTGCGAGCTTAAACAGCTTACAAAGGATGAACGAGACGGATTAAATAGATATTTCCTTAAAGAAATTTACCCCATTTTAACTCCCCTGGCTTTTGATCCCGGAAGACCTTTTCCATACATTTCAAATTTAAGTTTGAGTTTTGCAATTCTGGTAAAGAAACCAAATGGAGAAAAACAGTTTGCAAGAGTAAAGGTACCAAATATTTTACCGCGTCTTTTAAGTTTAGACCAAATTGTAAAAACAAAACCATCTAATGGTAACGCAAATGGAAGTTATAAATATATATGGATTGGTGATTTAATAAGATCCAACCTTAATTTACTTTTCCCGGGGATGGAAATTGTAGAGGCATACAGGTTTAGAATAACAAGGGATACAGATCTTGAAATACAGGAAGACGAAGCTGATGATCTTCTTCAGCTTATTGAAGAGAATATTAAACAGAGAAAATTCGGTTCCGTTGTTAGATTAGAAGTCGAAAGTCAAATGCCCGAATACATGATTGAAACATTGGTTGAGAACCTGGAAATATCAAAAAGCGATCTTCATATTATAGATGGCAACCTTGGATTAAGCGATGTAAGGATTATTTACGATTTACCGATCCCCCACTTAAAAGAAAAACCATTTCACCCTGTTATACCTAAAATTTTTCTTGAAGAGGAAAATATCTTTTCTCTAATTAAGAGAAATGAAATTTTATTACATCACCCTTACGATTCATTTGCACCGGTAGAAGACTTTATTAAAGAAGCTTCCCGGGATCCGGACGTTCTAGCAATAAAACAGACACTTTACAGAGTCGGTTCGAACTCTCCAATAGTAAAATATTTAATAGAAGCAGCAGAAAGAAAGAAACAGGTAGCAGTACTTGTTGAACTGAAAGCCAGATTCGACGAAGAGAACAATATCTTCTGGGCCCGTGAATTGGAAAAAGCTGGTGTCCATGTTGTTTATGGATTGTTGGGACTTAAGACTCATGCTAAAATGTCGCTCGTTGTAAGAAAAGAAGTAGAGGGAGTTCAACGATATGTTCATTTGAGTACTGGTAATTATAATTTGTATACATCAAGATTATATACTGATTTGGGTTTTTTTACAACAGATGAAGATATATGCGCAGATGTATCAGAGATTTTTAATTATCTAACGGGATACTCAGAACAAAAAAGTTATAGAAAACTATGTGTAGCTCCAATCAATAAACGCGAAAGGTTTCTGGAATTAATTGATAGAGAAATTAAAAATGTCTTAGCGGGTAGCAAGGGACATTTAATTTTTAAGATGAACTCCCTTGTAGACCCCCTATTAATTGCAGCCCTTTATGAGGCATCGAACCGGGGTGTTAAAATTGATTTAATTGTTAGAGGGATCTGCTGCCTTGTTCCGAATGTTCCGGGTTTAAGTGACAACATAAGAGTTATCAGCATTGTTGGAAGATTTCTTGAACATAGTAGAATTTATTATTTCTATAATAACGGTAATGAAGAGTTCTATTTAAGCAGTGCAGATATCATGCAAAGAAATCTTGATAGAAGGGTTGAAACAACTTTCCCGGTACTCAACAATGAACTTAAAAAATATATTAAAGAAGAAATATTATTTTCCTGTCTGCTCGATAATATAAAAAGTAGAGTTTTATTACCAACAGGTAAATACATTTTTAATAGAAAAGTATTTACCGAAAGAACACTAAATCATCAGGAGTACATGATTGACTATGCGATAAAAAAAGCTGAAAGCAAGAAGGAAAATAAAATAAAGAGATAGTTTTTAATCCGGAAAACGAATTGAAAATCCAATCTTTCCATAAATGTTCTTTTGTTCACTGAATAACATTCCCCCAATTGAGAAATCGACCTGTAGATTATTTTTTAGCAGATATGTAAGACCAAGACCTGTAATTGGATTCTTCAGAATATATTTTTCAGTCCTATCATAAAACTCCAAAAACAATACGGTTCTTTCTACTACAATGTATTTTAAAAAAGCAGCAAAAATATACTCGAACTTTCCAATGGTGCTATTTCTTTGTCCCCCAATATTTGCACATACTAAATTACCTTTACCAAGATTTTGAGAAACCGCTACTATTAAACCCGGCTCCATTTCCTTGGGTCTTAAATTTGCATTGCCATTTGGCAGGTTAACATTGACAATTAAAGAAGCATCAGAAATAATATCCTGGTTCTTTCTCAATTGTATTTTGGAACCTACAAATACTCCCCTAATTCCTTTAGAAATACTTTCTATACCTGAATTAAGTACTCTACCAGTAAAATATTCAGCTCCTATCCTCAATTCAACTACTTCACTTAGTCCATGCCTTAATTGAGTATTGCCCAGAATCAAATTTTCATGTTCTTCTGTAAAATTATTTTTTAAAAGTTTTTGTCTCTGGTATTCAAAACCGAATTCAAATTGAATATCATTAACCGGGATTAAAAATGCGGACTTAGAAAATAGAGGTCGGTCAGTGATTATTTCCGAAGACTTACTTTGCGCCAGTGAATTGAAATTAAATAACAAACTAAGAGTGAAATAGAAACAAATTCTAATTATTCGATTCACATAGAAGCAAAAATTCTCCATAGCTGGGCAACGAGGAAGCAAATTGTTATACCCATCATTATTGGTAATAATGTTGCTAATAAGGTCCATTTCCAGCTTTTAGTTTCTTTATAGATAGTAAAAATTGTTGTAGAACAAGGATTGTGAAGCAAACTGAACAACATTAAGTTTATTCCTGTAAGCGTAGTCCATCCTCCGGCTTTAAGCAGCATTGAAACATCTTCAATATTATTTAATTCAAACATTACACCCGAACCGGAACCAACACCCGTAACACCGGTAACTAAAACAGTTAACATCAATACGGTTGGAATTACTATTTCATTTGCCGGTATTGCTATAATATAAGCAAGAATAATTACTCCATTCAAACCTATAAAGAGTGCAAACGGATCAACAAACTTAATAAAATATTCTGCTAAACTTATTCCCTGAATATTAACATTTGCAACCAGCCAAATAACAATACCAGCCGGAATTGCAAATACAATTGCACGCCATAATACAAATAGAGTTCTATCAATTAGCGATGTGTATAATGTTTGTAGAATTCTTGGTGGTCTGTATGGTGGAAGTTCCAAACTAAATGCGGAAGCTTCTCCCTTAAGCACGGTCTTTGATAATGACCATGAAACAACAAGACTGAAAAAAATTCCAAGTAAAGCAACACTTACAACAGCAGCTGCCGATGCAATTCCACCATAAATCGGCGGTACAAGGTTGCCGATAAAAATTGTAGCAATTAATATTTGTGTAGGCCATCTGCCGTTACAAAGTGAAAAATTGTTCGTGATAATTGCTATTAGACGTTCACGCGGACTATCTATAATTCGGGCGGCTATTACTCCGGCTGCATTACAACCGAATCCCATTGTCATTGTCAATGCTTGTTTTCCATGAGCACCTACGCGTCTGTAAATATTATCCATATTGAACGCAACACGAGGTAAATATCCAAAATCTTCTAACAAAGTAAACATCGGAAAAAATATTGCCATTGGTGGTAGCATTACACTTACCACCCATGCCATTGCAAGATAGGCACCATCAATTAAAACGCCATTGATATACCAGGGGACATTTATTGAAGCAGCAAGATTTTTTAAAAATGGATGGACCGTATCAACAAGAACACTGGCAATTAATCCGGAAGGATAATTAGCAGCAATAATTGTAATCCAGAAAACAGCAGCTAAAAGCAAGAACATTATCGGAAAGCCGGTCCATTTACTTGTTACTACCCGATCAATGAATTTATCAAAATCAAATTGCGATTTTTTACCCTCAGTAGTTACAACTTTAGCAGAAATAACTTCTGCTTCTTTATAAATCGATTCGATTAATGAATCATGGAAATAGTCACCAACTTCCCACCGGAGTTTATTTGCAGTTGCAATTATAGGGTCATCATGTTTTGTATCAATTTTCATATTACTCTTATAAATAATTAATGAGCTAATTCCGCTATTTCACCTGAGTGGACTGCATCAATAATCCTTTGATCTCCTTCGAGCAATCGCAGAGCAATCCATCTTGTATTTGGTAAACTGGGGAATTTTTGTTTGAGCATTCTGTTAATTTCCTCCACTGCTTTATTAACACCTTTAATATCGCTGCTTATCCTATAAGGTTTACATATATAGGAACCACTGGCAACTTCATAAATACTTCTTAATAATTCCTGTATACCAACTCCCTGGCGTGCAGCCGTTGGAATTACCGGAATTCCTAATACTTTAGAAAGGTTTCTATCATCAATTTTTATTTTATGCCGTTTTGCTTCATCAATTAAATTTAGACATAATACGGCTCTATCAGTAATTTCAAGCACCTGTAAAGCAAGATTCAAATTTCTTTCCAATCTGGTAGCATCTATTACAATAACTGTTACATCCGGTTGTCCAAAAAGAATAAAATCTCTTGCAATTTCTTCATCAGTACTGGTTGATAGTAAAGAGTAAGTACCGGGGAGATCCACAATTTTGAATCTTTTATTTGAATAAATAAATCCACCTTCAGCCCGGCCAACTGTTTTACCAGGCCAATTACCTGTATGCTGCCTTAATCCTGTTAGACTATTAAATACAGTACTTTTTCCTGTATTAGGATTACCTGCCAATGCAACAACAAAGTCGAAATTGCTCATATCAATTCCAAGCTTAACCAGATTGGTTAAATTATGAGCAGGACAATTTGCGCAGTTTTCATTATTGAATGAATTCATACAAGATTCTTTCGCTTAATAAATATTTTATCGCTTTGATTTTTTCTTAATGCAACGGTAGTACCTCTAACTTCGTAAGCAGTAGGATCTCCGCTCAAACTTGTCAATCTCGCTTTGATTATTGTGCCGGGGACTATACCAAAATCGAGCAATCGTCTTCTCTGCTGTCCATGTAAGGATTTGGAAAGTCCCACAATAACTGCTTCTTCACCAACCGGAATATTCGATAAAGTGTCATGGCTTTCAATCAGTTCCTCGCTATCACTTATTGAAACTACTTGAACATTCAGTGCGAGAATTGGACTGATATTTATTTCTTCACCTTCACATTCAATTCTGAAATTGTTTTTATTTTTTTCAATAAGTTTAATAATCATGCCGGGAGATAGTCCAAGAGAAGTTAATTTAGAAAAAACTTCCAGCGGTTGATCTTCTATATGATAAATTTTAGCAATATCACCTTCCTTAAGATCCGCTAATTCTATCCCTTTCTGTTCTGGTATTTCACCATTTTCAGTAGGTATTGGATCTCCATGAGGATCTTTAAGAGGGTTACCTAATTTTGCTGCTAATAGGTTTACTTCATCATCTGTCAATTTGTGTTCTTCGAGCTCTGCTAATGTATGCCACTCTTCTTCCCTGATACTAGTATTATCGGCAAGATGTTTTTCCCAGAGTCGGTGAATTCTAATGATTTTTAACGCATAGGATTTTCCTTCCGGGGTCAAATGTATTTTAGTTCCTATTCGCTTAACTAAACCCATTTCCTCAAGTTTAACAATTATTTTAGAAGACTGCCCTTGTGAAGTTGAAAGGAATCCGCTTATGCTGATTAATGTGCAATCAGTTGAATTGTATTCACATTCAAATAAGTGTTTTAGAGTATCCTCTAACAGAATTTTTTCGTTATTAGTTTTTATTCTTCGCCATTTGTTTAATAATCCTTTTTCAGGATAGAAAATAAACGCGAGTATTGAAATCGCAAGAAGTAAAACCACAAGAATCAAACTATCGTTCATAATTTCTTATTATTCCTCTATTAATCTTACAAAAAGATTATCAGTAACTTTTTTACTAAGAGTTATATTTTTTTTATTAAACATTACAGAAATTGAGTTGTCATAATCGAGTTTATCAACAATCTCCAATTTAGAATTTAATTTTAATCCGACTTTCTTTAGAAAATTTATCAGCTCACTTTCTTTGTCATTAACCCTAATTAATTCATATTTATTATTAGTCTCGGCCTCGGCTAGCAGAATAACATTTGGTATCTCCGGTATTGATCCATTTTTTTTGGGTATCGGATGCCCATGTGGATCAAAATCAGGATGACCCAGATATTCATCTATTCTATCTATCAGAAATTCCGAACTATAATGTTCAAGTTTCTCAGCTTCATCGTGCACTTCACTCCAATCCAATCCAAGAACATTCATTAAGAATAATTCCCATAATCTATGTCTACGAATTACTTTTAAAGCGGCTTTCTCACCATGAGGAGTTAACATAATACCCTTATATTTTTCATACTTAACTAATCCTTCTTTAGATAATTTTTTTGCCATATCACTAATTGCAGAACTTGAGATGGAAAGATGATTTGCAATCCTTGAAGTTGATGCATTATTCTCCATTTCTGAAATATGGCAAAATATTGCTTTTAGGTAATTTTCTTTTGAAATAGTTGACATAAATTATTTTTTTGGTAAAGTTAAGCTTGCTTAACAATTAAGTCAAGACTGTTCACAGAATTCTAAATTTTTACCTAATATAGTCTATGTTAAATTTAATTGTTCGTTTATGTAAGAAAAAGTAAAATTCTTATCTTTCATGTCAAATTTTAGGAGAATTAATGTCCAAATTGCAAACAGATACAATTTTGGAAGCATTAAGAACTGTAAATGATCCAGACTTAAACCGCGACCTTGTATCATTAAACATGATTAAAGATATCAAGATTCATGATAATGATGTTCTAGTAGTTGTTGAATTGACTACCCCGGCTTGTCCGTTAAAAGATAAAATAAAAGATGATTGTATAGAAGCAATAAAATCCAGTATTCCTTCAATCGGGAAAATAACAATTGAGATGACGGCTAAAGTCCGTTCAAATTTAGATGAAAGAAAAAATACTATACTTCCCGGTGTAAAAAACACCATAGCCGTTGCCAGCGGAAAAGGCGGCGTAGGAAAAAGTACTGTCGCTGTTAATATATCAGTTGCACTTGCAAAGTTAGGAGCTAAAGTCGGTTTAATTGACGCGGATATATATGGACCAAGTATTCCACTTATGCTGGGTATTAAGGAGAAACCGAGAGTTTTCCAGGATGCTCAAACTGCCAAGATGCTTCCTCTCGAAAATTTTGGTATTAAAGTTATATCGATCGGATTCCTAATTGAAGATGATGCCCCGGTAATCTGGCGTGGACCAATGGCAAGTGGTGCTATAAAACAATTTATGTCCGATGTTCATTGGGATGAATTGGATTATCTCATTTTTGATTTACCTCCGGGAACCGGTGACATTCAGTTAACGCTTGTACAGACTATTCCGCTTACAGGTGCAGTAGTTGTTACAACTCCACAAGATGTTTCACTAATTGATGTGAGAAAAGCAATTAGAATGTTCCAGCGTGTTAATGTTCCAATTCTTGGTATTGTTGAGAATATGAGTTATTTTATTGCACCTGATACAAAGAAAAAATATGATATATTTGGGTCCGGTGGAGGAAGTAAATTAGCCGACGAATTATCACTTCCACTTTTAGGGGCAATTCCTATTAACCCTAATATTAGAATTGGCGGTGATGATGGTAAACCGATTGTGTTCGGAGAACCGGATTCGGATGAATCATTAAAGATTCTGGAAATAAGTAAAAATCTGGCAGCCCAGATTAGTATAAACACATTATCTGTAAAAACTCCTAAAATTGATATTTCTTTAGGAGAGAATTAAGGAGTAAATGATGAGTGAAGTATTAAAAGAGAAAGTGCTTAAAGCTTTAGAATCTATTCGTCCTTATTTAAAAGCCGATGGTGGCGATGTTGAATTAGTAAATGTAACACAGGAAGGAATTGTCGAAGTAAAACTCACGGGCGCATGTGTAAGCTGTCCTATGTCTCAAATGACACTCAGGGCTGGTGTTGAAAGAGTTCTAATACGAGAGGTTCCCGGTATAAGAAGAGTTGAAGCTGTTAACTAAGAATTTTTATAGAGATTAAAATAAGGTATATAATGAGAACAAAAATTGTTGCCGGCAACTGGAAGATGAATAACGACTTGAATGAATCAATTAGTTTGATTTCGGAAATTAGGAATTCATTGATCGGGAAAAACTATAAAACGAAAATTATTATATGTCCTCCGTTTACATCGTTAGAAACTGCTAATGCATTATTAAAAGGAACAAGTATTTCTTTAGGTGCACAAAATATGTATTATGAAGAGAGTGGTGCTTATACAGGTGAAATATCTGCAAAGATGTTAATAAGTGTAGGATGTGAATTTGTAATTATAGGTCACTCAGAGCGGCGAACTATTTTTAAAGAATCTGACGAGATAATTAATTTAAAACTAAAAGCTGCCTTGGCAAATAATCTTAAACCAATTTTCTGCATTGGCGAAACACTTGAAGAACGGGAAAGTAATAAAACCTTTGACGTAATTCGAAGACAGCTCATTTCTGGATTAAAAGACCTGGGTGAATTAGAAATACAAAGAATAATCATTGCATATGAACCAGTCTGGGCTATCGGAACAGGTAAAAACGCAACTCCTAATCAGGCTCAGGAAATTCACAAATTTATCAGAGATCTTTTACAAAAAGAATATTCAACTTACATAGCAAATAATACTATAATTCAATATGGTGGAAGTGTAAAACCTGAAAATGCCAGTGAATTGATGTCTCAACCCGATATTGATGGAGCATTAGTAGGTGGTGCTTGCTTAAAATCGGATTCTTTTATTAAAATTGTTGAATCCGCTGAATAAATTTGAAAAATCCTTGAATTTTGGTGAATTTATGGCATTCTTCAATTGATATGCCCTCGGTTTTTTAGTATATTTAAGGGTTTATTTGGATAATTCACCATAAAATGGCAAAAAAATTAAAGATTCTCTTTCTTTTAATTAACCTCTTACCTTTTTCGATTTCTGCTCAAATTAAGGTTAAATCGCTTCCCTCTTTTCCATCAGATTCAACAATTAAGTCTCATCATCATGGTAAATTGATTGATCTGAATAAGGGCTGGAAGGTTTATCTTAATCCCGATGATAAGAATTATGTTAAGGTAAATATCCCTTGTACCTGGGATGGAGCTGAAGCTCTCTATTTTGAAAATGAAATTAATTTATCCGATGATGAAATAAATAATTCGGTAATAAAATTATTGTGGGGCGGAATCAATTACTCTACCGAAATTTTCTTGAATGGATACAATATTTTTAAAAGATCAATTGGAGAAATCCCATTCGAAATAGAACTGCCCAGTGACCTGCTCAAACCCAATTCACCTAACAAAATTATTTTTAGAATTGATAACAGCTTAGACTCTAAAAAGACGATCCCATTAAAGCAAAGATTTTTATTCCCCCAAAAATCTATGGGAATTTATAGAAATATTTTTATTAAAGTATTACCCAGGACCCATTTTTCACAGTTCAAAATTAATTACGTACTCGATTCTAATCTCTCATCTGCAAATGGAGAAATTAAAGTTGCGATAGAAAATCTCGACATGTTAAATAAGGAAATGACTGGTAAAGATGGAGTATTAATAAATCTAAAATTGATTCCTCACAATTTTACCGGAAATAGTTTTTCTTACGATTTCCCATTAACATTTTCAAATACAAAACAAGTAGAACAATTACTTAAATTTAATGTCACCAACCCCACTCTCTGGTCGAATGAAACTCCAAACTTTTATAAAGCCGAGCTTTCTATTCTAGCTAATAAACAGGTAATTGATAAGGTAGAAAGGACGCTTTCCTTTTTCCGAATTGAAAATAAAAATCAAAAGTTATTTTTTAATAACAATTCTTTTTCCCTTAAAGGAATAACATACATAGTTAATGAGAGAGAAATAGTAGAAAACGGTTATTTAGAAAAATTAAGAAAAGATTTCGCTTTTATAAAGAACACAGGTTTTAATGCAATTCGGTTTGCTAAAGCTTACCCGAATCCGGATGCAATAAATTTATGCAATCAATTAGGATTAATAGCTTTAGTAGAATTACCTCTAAACTCTGTACCAGAAGAATTATTAACCGATGCTGAATTTAGAACAAGAACCCTTAGCAGATTCAATGAAATGATTGAATCATATAGAATATTTTCAACAGCTATAATTTGGGGAATTGGTAGCTCGTTTCTGGCAAATTCAACTTTAACAGAGGATTATATTTCAAACATCCTTACAAATAATAATGGGACAGGAATAATCACGTATGGCTCATTTATTGGCATTCAAAAAGAAAAAATTGATGGATTAGATTTAATTGGAATAGAAATTTATTCAACACCACCGGATAAATTAATTGAGGCATTGGAAATTTTAAGTGATAAAACAAATAAAAGCAATTACTTCCTATCAGAAGTAAATTATCCTAATTACTATGGAATTTCCGGCGGATACTTATTGAAAAACTCTACCGAAGCCCAAGCAAAATATTATGGACAGATTATTGATATAACCCGCAACAATAATTTAGCCGGCGTCTTCATTAATACTTTATACAATTATTACGGCGATTTTAAATCCTTATATGGCGGTAATGAAATAAATTATCAACTTGGAATTTTTAATAAAACCCCTACTTCTAATAACCTTGTTTATAAAGTTATTGATGCTAAGTTAAATAATAAAAATAAGGTAACTATCCCGATCGGTAACGGAAAAGATGAGAACAAATTAATTTTCATTTTAATTGCTCTTGGTCTGTCAATATTAATGGCTTTATTAATTAATACAAGCAGAAAATTCCGCGACGAGTGCAGCAGAGCTTTTTTCCGCCCATATAATTTTTATTCAGATATTAGAGATCAAAGAATTATTTCGGGTGTTCATACATTTATTTTACTTATTGTTGAATCCGGTTCTATTTCTCTCTTCTTTACAATTTTATTTTATTATTTGAGAACAAACATTCTCGTTGAAAAGCTTCTGCTCTCATTTGGAGAATCATCTATAATAAAAGGTTTTAGTTATCTGGCATGGAACCCCGAGAAAGGTTTCATCATTATATTTCTTTTGGTAATTCTAAAAATTGTTTTTCTAAGTATAATTATAAAAGCAGCATCCTTATTTATTAAAACAAAGGTTCCGTTAAGCAGTATCTTTTTTATGATAATATGGGGATTACTTCCATTTACAATTTTACTTCCAGTTGAACTAATTCTATATAAAATTCTGGCAATCAGCACTTACAATTCAATACTAGTTATAGTTATTCTATTATTCTGGTTATGGATTTTACAAAGAATTTTCAAAGGAATACACGTACTGTTTGAAGTAAACAAACTGACTGTTTATTTGTACGGCTTAGTAATAATAATTTTATTGATTACCGGGGCAGCAGCATATTTTCAACTAACAAGTTATGCCCTTTATTATCTGAACAATTCAATTAAACAATATAGTTTAATCTCTCTTTAAGGGGATCAATTGTTTTTATCAAAATTAGAAATTTTCGGCTTCAAGTCGTTTGCCAATAGAACAAATATCGCTTTCAACCGCGGAATTACAGGAATTGTTGGGCCTAATGGTTGCGGCAAGACTAATATAGTGGATGCAATAAGATGGGTACTTGGTGAACAGAAAACAACTACATTAAGAAGCGACAAGATGGAGAACGTAATTTTCAATGGAACCCGCGCAAGAAAACCGATGGGAATGTCTGAAGCGTCTCTTACTCTTGTAAATGACCGTGGAATTCTTCCTACTGAATATTCCGAAGTTACTATTACAAGAAGAATTTTTAGATCCGGAGAAAGTGAATACTTGTTAAATAAAAATATTTGCCGACTTAAAGACATAACAAATCTTTTTATGGATACAGGAATGGGCACAAATGCCTATTCTGTTATCGAATTAAAAATGGTTGAAACAATCCTAAGTAGCAAAGCCGAAGAAAGAAGAAGATTATTTGAAGAAGCAGCGGGTGTAAATAAATATAAGTTAAGAAGAAGACTTTCTCTTAAGAAACTTGAAGATGTAAAAGCAGACCTTACACGTGTAAATGATATAGTTTCAGAAGTTGAAAAAATTGTGCGATCTTTGGAACGACAAGCAAAACGTGCAGACCAATACAATCAAATTCAATCGGTTTTAAGAGACAAAGAAATTGACCTTGCCGAAAGAGAGTTTGCACTATACACTCTAAAGAATGAAAACATTAAAAGTGAAGTTTCAAATCTTAACCTGAACAAAGAATCAATTGATACTGAGATAAGAACAATTGAAAACGAATTAATAATTTACAGAGAAAAGATCAATACAATTGAAAGAGAGTTAAGTGATAAGCGGAATGAGTTATCTGCCAATACCGAGCAATTACATCTTAATCAAAAAAATATTTCTGTTTCGGAAGAAAGGTTGAATTCACTTAAGATAAACCACGCAAGACTTGTTAACGAAATTGAAGAATATAAGCAAAGAATTGTTCAAACAGAAAATAATATTAGAGCATTAGAAGAAGAATTAAACTCGCTTAAGAATAGCGAAATTCAGAAATCCCTGGAAATAAATGAAAATGAAAGTGCTATTTCAGAAAAGCGCAACACGCTTGATCTTAAGAAATTGGAGTTAAGGCAATTAATTGATGATCGATATAATCTGATAAAAGAAATATCCGATAAGGATAATCTTAAATCGGCAATTCAAAAAGAATTGGACTCCCACACGTCCAACATTGAAAAGTTAAACGGGAAGATTCAAAATATTACTACACGCATAGCAAAGACTGTTGGTTTTATAGAAGAACTTAACAATGAGAAGCTTGATGCAGAAAAAAAATTAAGCGAAGCCGGTCTTCAAATTGCATTAAGAGAAAAAGAAAAATCTGAATTAGAATCACTTCTAAATTCATTAAAAGAAAAAGAGATTGAAGAGAGAGCAGTTCTTACCGGATTAAAAGAGAAGATTGAGTTTATTCAAACACTGATTTCTAACCTCGAAGGAATTTCAAAAGGTTCAAAAATCCTATTAGAAAACAAAGACTGGAGTCAATCGGAAAAAAATATTTTTGCTTATGTTGGCAACACACAGGATAAATACAAATTTGCACTTGAAGCGGGATTAAAAACCGTTCTGAATAATCTATTGATTGAATCTGTTGATGAATTACAAAGTGCAATCAGCTACCTAAAGATAAATGACCTTGGTAAAGCTTCTTTTTACCTTCTTAAAAATGGTCTCAATAACAATAAATCTTTGTTCGATAAATATTCATCTTACAGGTTTTCTAAAAAATCCAGGAAACTTGAAAAAGAACCTACATTTGTCGGCTGGGCAAAAAATTTCGTGGAGTCGGATACTAAATGGCAAAAATATTTTCATCAGGTTTTATCAAGGGTTGTAATTACATCAGGACTAAACGAGGCTATACAACTCCATAATAAATACAGTGATTTCGACTATGTGACACTTGACGGCGACTTAATCAAAAGCAATGGAATTATTGAAGCCGGATCGATGCCAAAACAGGATGAAACCCTTTTCGGACGAAAACAACTTCTGGAAAATTTGAAAGCGGAATATCCTAAACACGAATCCCAGCTTGAGAAATTAAAATCGCAGATTGCCGATGCAGAGTTAAAACTCTCCAAAATTGATTTAAAAAACCTTAGCGATAGTCAGAAATTAATTGCAAATGACATTGCAAATATAGAGAAGCAGACTTCACAATTAGAGTTCGAACATAAAAAAGCAAACGAAGAGATTGAGAATTCGCAGAAAGAAATTCAGGAGTTCGTAGAAAAATCGAATCTCTTACATAAGCAGCTCGAATCTATAAATGAAATTCTGAATCAGCTTGGTACTGACAAATCCTCTCTCGATCAAAATATCAGTAATGAAGAAAATTTTCTAAATGAATTCGAGAAAAATTTCAACCAGTTAATAGAGTCACAAAATTCTGCACGCCTTGAACTCGAAAGAATTAAAGGTCAGATAAACAATTTCCATGATTCTATAAACCGTTCTAAGAATGATATTGAATTAATTCAGAACGGAATTACTAAACGAGAAGAAGAATTAGAAAACAATACTGGCGAAACCACTTCGCTTTTATCGGCTATTGAATCATCTAAAACTGTTTTGGAAAATATCATTGTAATAAGGAATGTTCTTATAAAAGAAGAATCGGAAATTGATGAAAAGCTGAGACTGATTAAAGAGGAAGCCACAAAGTTTGAAAAACAACTCAATGAATTGCGTAATAAACGTCAGGAGGTTTCCGATCAGATTCATTCACTGGACATAAAAGAGAACGAAATAAATTTTAGAATACAGAACATTCAAGAGCATATCAAGGAAAATTATTCAATCGAGATTACTCTTAAACAGTACGATGATCTCGAAAGCTTCAACTTTGATGAAACAACAAAAGAAGTTCATTCATATAAAGAAAAACTGAAAAACATCGGTCCTGTAAATTTACTTGCATATTCCGAATACGAAGAGGAAAAATCAAGATTGGATTTTCTCCACAAACAGCGGGATGATTTGATTGATTCTGAAAAAGATCTTATTAAAACTATAAATGAAATTAACGACACTGCACAGAAATTATTCCTGGATACTTTCGAGCAGATAAGACAGAATTTTATAAATATATTCCAGACATTGTTCAATCCCGGCGACGAAGCTGATTTATTGTTAGAAGAAAATATTGATCCGCTGGAAGCAAAAATTGAAATTGTTGCTAAACCAAAAGGTAAGCGTCCTACATCCATCGAACTTTTATCCGGAGGTGAAAAAACTCTTACCGCTACAGCTCTTCTCTTTGCTATTTATCTTGTTAAACCAAGTCCGTTCTGTATTCTGGATGAAGTTGATGCTCCATTGGATGATGCCAATATCGACAGGTTTACAAGATTGCTAAAAGAATTCAGCGATAGAACTCAATTTATTATTGTAACCCACAACAAACGAACAATGGAAGCCGCAGAAACAATGTATGGAGTTACTATGCAGGAGGAAGGCATCTCAAAACTTGTTGGTGTCAGGTTCGAAGAGATTCCTGAAGCCCAGGAATAAAGTAATAATTAAGTAACGAATGAACGATAAAACTTTTAAAATATTTGTTGATTTCGATGGGACGATTACACAGCAAGACGTTGGCGAAACTATGTTCCTAAAGTTTGGCGATCCGTTAAAAGCACAAACAATTATTGAAGACTGGATAAATAAAAAAATAAATGCAAAGCAAAGCTGGCAATTACTGTGCGAGACAATAGAAAATTTCAATCACATTACTTTCGAACAGTTTTTAACTTCAATCGGGATTGACGAAACATTTATTAAATTCAGAGATTATAGCGAGAGAAATGGATTTGAATTGCGGATTCTAAGCGACGGATTAGATTTATATATTAATAGAATTTTAGAACGCGAGAATCTATTATCTCTGCAAGTTTTTTCAAATAAACATTTTTTTGAGGATAATAAATTAATTCCGGTTTTTCCTCATACCGATGAAGAATGCGATAGATGTGCTAATTGTAAAAGGAATCATATTTTAAGTTACAGTTCGGATGACGAATACACTGTTTACATTGGCGACGGATGGTCGGATGTATGCCCGGCTCAATACTGCGATTTTATTTTCGCTAAGAATTCGTTATTAAAATATTGCGAAATGAACAGAATTACTTATTTCCCGTTCAACACTTTTGATGATGTAACAACAAAATTGGAACAGCTTAAAGGGAAAAAACGGCTTAAGAAACGCCATCAAGCTGAACTAAAGAGAAAAGAAATTTATATACAAGGTTGATAATGAAAGAACTTTCGAATAAAATATTTAAGTACAGGAGTTACACACCTCTTCCCTTTTTATTGCTTATGATGGTATTTCAGGAAGCAACAGTAACAAGTCTATCTGTTGGATTTATAATTGTATTAGTAGGTGAATTCTTCCGTCTATGGGGTGTTTCTTATGCCGGTAGCGAAACCCGCACAACCGGCGGCGGTGTTGGTGGAACTTATTTAGTAGTATCAGGACCATTTGCTCATGTAAGGAATCCACTTTATTTCGGTAACATGGTTATTTATATAGGAATTGGTGTAATGTCTATGGCTTTATATCCTTACCTGTTAATTTTTGCTGCAATATTTTTTTATTTCCAATACTACACAATTATAAGAGACGAAGAACAATTTTTAGAAAATAAATTCGGCGAAAAGTATAAAGATTATTATTCGAAGGTACCTCGATGGATACCGACATTCGAAAAGTATAAAAATCCGGGTTTGGAACAACCACCATTCAAATTACATATGGGATTGCGTTCAGAAAGAAGAACACTTCAGGCAATTTCCTTAACAACAATTATTTTACTTATTCTATACTGGGTTACAAATTGAATAAGAAATTGATGATAATAGCTGGAGAAGCTTCAGGTGATATGCATGGTGCTTCGTTAATAAGAGAAATAAAAAAAGTTGATCCTGATATTGAAATTTATGGAATAGGTGGCGATAGAATGATTGCTGCCGGAATGAATGCCCGGTATCATATTAAAAAGATGGCATTCTTAGGATTTATTGAGGTGATCCGGCATTTACCGTTTATTAAGAAAGTACAGAAGGATTTGATTGATGAAGTAAAGAGAGAGAACATAAATAATATTGTACTTATTGATTATCCCGGTTTCAATTTAGATATAGCAAAGAAGTTGAAGCGGATGAACAAAAAAATTATTTATTATATCTCACCTCAAGTCTGGGCGTGGGGAAAAGGAAGAATAAAGAAAATAAAAGACCTTGTTGATAAGATGATTGTTGTCTTCCCTTTCGAAGAAATTTTATACCGGGAAAATGGTGTTGATGCTGTATATGTTGGTCATCCGATTGTTGAGCAGATAAGTAATCATAATTATTTATCGAAAGAGGAATTGTATAATAAATTAGGATTGGAAAAAGGAAAAGAAATTTTACTTTTAATGCCCGGAAGTCGTAAGCACGAAATTAAAAAATTATTTCTCCCGGCACTCGATGCTGCGGCAAATCTGGCAAAGGATTTTAATTTACAGGTAGTGGTTGCTTGTGCAGAAAATATTGATACGAAGCTGTTTAATAATTTAGCTGAAGCAAATAATTATCATCTGGTTTCAGGTTACACTTACGATTTGATGAAGCACTCGTTAATCGGAGTTATTAAATCCGGAACATCTACACTGGAAGCGGGAATTTTACAACTTCCATTTGTAGTAATTTATTCTACAAATGCCATAACATACTTTTTAGGTAAAATGCTTGTAAAAATTAAGAACATAGCTATGGCTAATATAATACTTGGTGAAACTGTCATTGAAGAACTTATACAGAACGATGTTAACAGGGTTAAGATTTATGATGCTTGCAAAAAGCTTTTAGCGGATAGAACAAATTACGAGAATATTAAAACCCAGCTTGGTGAAATAAAAAATAAGATTGGAAACTCCGGTGCATCTAAGCGGACTGCAGAATTAATTTTAGCCGAATTAAATGAAGCTAAGTAACTCAATAAAAAATCTATTAAGGTTCTTTGGATTAAAGACTGCTGGCTTTTTATTTCATGTTCTTTTAATTACTGTAAAAATAAGAATCGATAACAAGGAATCGATCGAAAGACTTATAGCCAATAATCAGAATTTTGTTGTAGCATTCTGGCATGGTTCAATGGCTATCGGCTGGTACTTACATAGAAATATCAATTGTTCTGCTCTTGTAAGTAGAAGCAAAGATGGTGATGTACTTGCACATATTCTGGAAAAATGGAATTACAAAATCGTCCGTGGTTCCAGTCACATCGGCGGAAATGATGCTCTTGTAATGCTTCTTGATTTGATCAATGACAAATATTCACTGGCAATTACACCTGATGGCCCCACCGGACCAATCCATAAGATGAAAGCCGGTGCAGTAATTACAGCCAAGAAAGGTAATGTTCCGCTAATACTTGCCGGAATTGCTTGCGATAGAAAAATTGTTTTCAAGAGCTGGGATAAATTTGAGTTACCTCTTCCCTTTAGTAAGGTTTTTGTAAAATACTCAGATATAATTATGATAGATCAGAATTTAAGCTACGATGAAACTTCAAATATGATTTTACAATGCGAAGAAATGCTTAATAAACTGCAGAAGGAAGCAATAGAAAGTTGTTAAACTTTATTAGAATAATATTATCACCACTTACATTTGTGTATGCGTTAATCATACGTGTTAGGAATTATTTATTTGACAAGGGATTTTTTAATATTACCAGGGTGAATGCTTTCGTAATATCAGTGGGCAATCTAACTGTAGGCGGATCCGGTAAAACCCCGGCGGTGATATTCCTGGCAGAGATTCTAAAAAAATATAGTAAGAAGATTGGTATTCTTAGCCGAGGCTATGGAAGAAACTCTTACGGTTATATTTATGTTTCTGATGGCAATAAAATCTTTACTACTGTTGATGAATGCGGCGACGAAATGTACCTTGTTTCTGATGAACTAAAGGTTCCTACTGCCGTTTCTGAAAGAAGAGTCGTTGGAGCTAAACGTTTAATCAGTAATTCCGGTGTAAATATTATTCTTTTAGATGATGCATTCCAGCATAGATGGCTTTATAGAAACCTGGATATTGTAATGATCGACCAGAGGTTTTTACTTAAGACAAATAATATTGAGCAAAAAATTCTTCCTCTCGGTTTAATGAGAGAACCTTTTGAATCACTCGAAAGAGCCGATGTAATTATTATAAATAGAAAATTTTCTGAAAAAGCTGATATTCCGGAAAAACTTTCTGATAAGTTCAAAGACAAAATTGTTTTTCTTGGTTATTATTTAGCAACCGGAATATATGATGTAAAAAGTCATCATGAATTTACAATGGAAGAATTCCAGGGGCAAAAAAGTCTGGTTGTTTGCGGAATTGCAAGACCTCATTCTTTTCTTAGTGTACTGGAAAACAACCATATTGATATCAGAAATAAAAAGTTATTCCCGGATCATAAGAACTATACATTGAAAGAAATTCAGGACATAAGAAAAAAGTTTTACGATACAAATGCAAACTGTGTATTAACTACACAAAAGGATGCTGTTAAGCTAATCAAGTTTTCGAAAGACCTTGATGACATTGATATTTATTATCTTAAAATCAAACTTGTACTCGATAACCAGGAAGAGTTTGAAAAATTATTAATAAATAAAGTAACTGACTTATAATTAAAAAATCACATTATCATTTGGAGGTAAAGTAATGGCAAAAGGAAAAACGGCAAAGTATGTTTATTTCTTCGGCGGTAAAAAAGCCGAAGGCAAAGCTGAAATGAAAGAACTTCTTGGCGGTAAAGGTGCAAACTTAGCAGAAATGGTTAATATCGGCTTACCTGTTCCAGCTGGTTTCACAATAACAACAGAAGTTTGTACAGCTTACTATAAGAATAACAAAAAATATCCTAAAGAACTTGATAAACAAGTTAAGGATGCTCTTGCTAAAGTTGAAAAAGAAATGGGAGCTAAATTCGGAGATAAAGTAAATCCGTTATTGGTTTCCGTTAGATCAGGTGCCCGTGCATCAATGCCGGGTATGATGGAAACAATTCTAAATGCTGGTCTTAATAATGAAACCCGCGAAGCATTAATTAAAAAAACCGGCAATCCAAGATTTGTATATGACTCTCACAGAAGATTGATTCAGATGTATTCGGATGTTGTAATGGAAAAAGCTGCTGGTATTGAACCTGCTGAAGGCCAAGGTGTCCGTGTTCAATTGGAAAAAGAACTTCACAAAATGAAAGAAGCTCGCGGAGTTCACAACGATACCGATCTTACAGCAGATGATCTTGCAGAATTGATCGAAATCTATAAAGAGAAAGTTAAAGCAGTTCTTGGTAAACCATTTCCTGAAGATCCAATGGAACAATTATGGGGTGCAATTTCTGCTGTGTTCCAAAGCTGGATGGGCAAGAGAGCTATTTCATACAGAAGAATTGAAGGAATTCCAGATGATTGGGGCACTGCCGTTAACGTGCAATCAATGGTATTTGGTAATATGGGTGAATCTTCTGCAACCGGTGTTGCATTTACACGTAACCCCGCTACAGGTGAAAATTATTTCTACGGTGAGTGGTTAACTAATGCTCAGGGTGAAGACGTAGTTGCCGGTATTAGAACTCCTAACCCGATAAATGAAGTCGGTAAAACAGAGCATACTGAACATCTTCCATCTCTCGAAACAGGAATGCCTGTAACATATAAACAGTTACATAATATTCAACGCTTATTAGAAAAACATTACCGTGATATGCTAGATGTTGAATTTACAATCCAGGAAGGTAAGCTCTACATGTTGCAATGCCGAGTTGGAAAAAGAAACGGACCTGCAGCAGTCAAAATGGCTCTTGAAATGTACAAAGAAAAACTTATTACAAAAGAAGAAGCTGTATTAAGAGTAAATCCATCGCAGCTTGATGAATTACTCCATCCTATTATCGACCCTGCTCATGAATTAACTACCAAACCTTTTACAAAAGGTTTACCAGCCGGTCCCGGCGGTGCAACCGGACAGGTTGTATTCTCAGCAAATGATGCTGTTGAATGGGCAAAGCAAGGTAAGAAAGTAATCTTAGTTCGTGAAGAAACAAATCCTGAAGATATTGAAGGAATGAGAGCTGCACAGGCAATTCTAACTGCTCGCGGTGGTATGACATCTCATGCTGCTCTTGTTGCACGCGGATGGGGTAAATGCTGTATAGTTGGTGCCGGTTCAATTAAAATTAATTATGAAGAAAAATATTTTACTGCCGGCGGTGTCTCGGTTAAAGAAGGTGAATGGTTAACTCTTAACGGTTCAAAAGGAGCTGTTTATATTGGTGAATTGCCGATGAAAAAAGCTGCTGAAGAAAATCCTGATTTCCAGGCATTCATGAAAATTTGCGACCAGGTTAGAAAACTGAAAGTTAGAACCAATGCCGATACACCGGAAGATGCTGCTAAAGCAAGAGCATTCGGCGCAGAAGGAATTGGTTTATTCAGAACTGAACATATGTTCTACGGAAAGAATTCTGAAGAACCGTTATTCAAACTTAGAAAAATGATTCACTCAAAAACAGAAACTGAAAGAAGAAATGCACTAGACGAACTTTTCCCATATGTGCTAAGAGATGTAAAAGGAACATTAGAAGCAATGGACGGTTATCCTGTAACATTTAGAACACTCGATCCACCGCTTCATGAATTCGTTCCGAATAGATTGGATGAAAGGGAAAAATTAGCACAGAGCCTTGGAATTAGTCTTGATGAACTAAATGAAAGGGCAGACTCATTACACGAAAATAATCCTATGATGGGTCATCGCGGTGTCCGTCTCGGAATTACTTATCCTGAAATTACAGAAATGCAAGTTCGCGCAATCTTTGTAGCTACTGCTGAATTGCTTAAAGAAGGCAAGAAACCATTCCCAGAAATTATGATTCCCGTTACATGTCATGTTAATGAAATAAAACATCAGTTTGTAATAGTTAACAAGATTCACGATGAAGTATGTACCAAATATGGATTGAAAAAAATTCCGCACTTAACAGGAACAATGATTGAAATTCCAAGAGCATGTTTAACAGCAGATAAAATTGCTGAAGTCGCACAATTCTTCTCATTTGGAACAAACGACCTTACACAAATGGGATTCGGATTTTCAAGGGATGATATCGGCGGATTCTTACCGGATTATCTGGAAAAGAAAATTCTTCCGGGCGATCCATTCGAATCGATTGATATTGATGCAATAGGCAAACTAATGAAGATGGCTGTTGATGGCGGAAGATCAACACTACCGGATCTTAAAATTGGTATTTGCGGTGAACATGGTGGAGAACCAAAATCTGTTGAGTTCTGCCATAAGATCGGATTGAATTATGTAAGTTGTTCACCTTTCAGAGTTCCGATTGCTAGATTAGCAGCAGCTCAGGCAGTTGCTAAGGAATTAAAATCGGTTAAGCAAACAACTAAGAAAGCGCCGATTAAAAAATCAAAAGCAAAATCAAAAAAAGTAAATAAGAAAAAATAAGATGCAATTCTGAGCCCTCCCTATTTTGGGAGGGCGAAATATCCTGATTAAACAGATACTTAGAATCCGTCAATTAACGGAATTATCAGATTAAAAAAGGAGTTTAAATGAAGCTATCAGATTTTAAGTACAATCTGCCCAAAAATTTAATTGCAAAAAGTCCGGTCACTCCGCGCGACAAAGCAAAACTAATGGTATTGAATAGAGCTAACGGTGAAATAGAAAATAAAACTTTCTCCGATATTATAGATTACATTAATAAAGGAGATGTAATTGTGGTTAACAAAACCAAGGTAATGCAAGCACGTTTATTCGGAAAAAAAGAGAGAACAAATGCAAAGATCGAAGTTTTTGTTCTACGAGAATTGAATAAGGAAGAAAATATATGGGATGTAATTGTTGACCCGGCAAGAAAAGTAAGAATTGGCAACAGAATTTATTTCAACGATAAGTTGTGGTGCGAAGTAATTGATAATACAACTTCTCGCGGAAGAACAGTCCGTTTTAATGAAGATGCCGGCGATATTTTTACGGCAATTGAAAAAATCGGGCATACTCCCTTACCTCCTTATATTAAAAGAGATACAACACCAAAAGACAAAGACGATTATCAAACAATCTTTGCAGAAGTAGACGGATCGGTTGCTGCTCCTACCGCTGCATTACACTTTACAAATTCTCTCTTAAAGAAAATTGAGAAGAAAGGTGCTAAGATTGTTCCTGTTATATTACATATTGGTCT
>JBBIHP010000008.1:0-10809 GCA_037446915.1 Ignavibacteria bacterium | reverse complement strand
GATTTTAAGATAACTAAAAAATTAATAACCAACTTTCATCAGCCGGAATCTACATTATTGATGCTTGTTGCTGCATTTGCAGATTATGACTTTATTATGAAAGCATATAAAAAAGCTTTTAAGGAAGGTTACCGGTTTTTAAGTTACGGCGACGCAATGTTGTTATTATAATGAAAGTAATTGCTGTTATACCATCCGGAGGAATTGGTAAAAGAACTTCTCATTCTTTACCAAAGCAATACATCAAGATTAATGGTAAGGAAATAATTGCATATACTTTAGAGGTTCTTCAAAAATGTGATTGTGTGAATCAAATTATAATTGCAGCTCAGAAGGAATATTTTAATCTCATTGAAGATATTAAACAAAAGTATCGCTTAACCAAATTGCTTAAGCCAGTTGAAGGTGGTTCTGAAAGACAATTTTCTGTATTTAATGCAGTTAAATCCATTGAAGCCGAATCCGATGACATTATTCTTATTCACGATGCTGTTAGACCTTTCATTTCAGAAAAGATTATTGAAAATTCTGTAAAGACAGCAAGAGAATTTGATAGTGCAGTGGTTGCGATTAAGGCAAAGGATACCTTAATGAAAGGAGATGATGAAGTTGTTTCTTATTTAGATAGAAGCGAAACTTACTATGTTCAAACTCCTCAAGTTTTTAAGTACGGTATATTTACTGATTCAATGAAAAAAGCCGAACAAAATAATTTTATCGGAACAGATGAGTCTATGCTGGTATTTAATGCCGGTCATAAAGTAAAAATTGTACCCGGTTCAAGTTTTAACTTCAAGATAACAAATGATGAAGATATCTTGCTTTTTGAAACAATTTCGAAGGTATTGAAATAGGCTCTACTTTTAATTGTTTATAAATTACAATTTGTATAATTTTGCAAAAAATTTGGCGGTAACATGCTCAATTTAGTTTTCGTAGTTGTTCTATCTTACCTTGTTGGTTCAATACCTACTAGCATTATTCTAAGCAAACTTGTAAAAGGAATAGATATAAGACATCATGGAAGTGGAAATGCCGGCGGCACAAATGTTTTTAGAGTTCTTGGATGGAAGTGGGGAGTGCTTACAATTATACTGGATGCCGTAAAAGGTGCTATTGCTGTCATTGTTGTTGCAAGACTTTATTTAGATAATTTCCCATTTAGTAACATTACTCCATTCGATGATTTCACGCTTGTGCAAATTATTTGCGGCATCGGTGCAGTAATAGGACACATATGGACTGTCTTCGCGGGATTCCGTGGTGGAAAGGGAATTGCTACAGCACTCGGATTCCTTTTAACACTGGTTACAATCGATATGCTCTTGGCATTGATAGTCTTTACTATAACTGTTTCATTATCACGTTATATTTCTCTGGGATCTTTAGCCGCAGCAGTTTCACTTCCAATTATTCTGGTAGTTAGAGAAAATATTTTTGGTGTTGAAATTCAAGGTTACCAGACTCTTTTACCTTTTATAATCGGATTGGTACTTCTTGTAATTTATACACACCGCAAGAATATAGACCGGATACTTAAAGGAAGCGAAAACAAAATTTCTTTATTCAATAAGAAATAACCCGATATGAGAATTTCAGTTCTCGGAGCTGGCGGCTGGGGAACAACCTTAGCTATTATTCTTCACCATAATGGGCACGATGTAACTCTCTGGGAGTATAAGAAACAATACGCCAAATCTTTACACAGATCCCGCGAAAACAAAATCTATCTTCCCGGAATAAAAATCCCTAAAGAAATTAACATTGAATATTCTCTAGAAGAAAGTTCAACAAACAAGCACATGATTGTGCTTGCAATTCCCTCGCAATTTGTAAGAAGTGTATTGCATCAAATAAAAAAATATGATTTCAGTGATACCACTTTTGTGAGCGTTGCTAAGGGAATTGAAAAAGATACTATTTTAACTGTATCACAGATTATTAAGAGTGAATTAAGGCATCTTAACGATTCTCAAATTGGAGTCCTTTCCGGTCCAAGTCATGCTGAAGAAGTAAGCCGTAAAATTCCTACTGCAGTAGTTGCTGCTTCTAATGATGAAAACACGGCTAAACAAATTCAATCTGCTTTCATCACTTCATATTTCAGAGTCTATTCCTCTACAGATTTACTTGGTGTAGAATATGGCGGCGCATTAAAGAATGTAATTGCAGTTGGAGCGGGTATAATTGATGGTGCAAAATTTGGCGATAACACTAAAGCTGCAATTATGACGCGTGGAATTGCTGAAATTTCACGACTCGGGATTGCACTTGGTGCCCGTCCAGAAACATTTTCCGGACTTTCTGGTATGGGTGACCTTATTGTAACATGTATGAGCAAACATAGCCGTAACAGATACGTAGGCGAGCAAATTGGAAAAGGAAAAAAATTGAAAGATATCCTAAAATCGATGAAGATGGTTGCAGAAGGTGTTGAAACAAGTAGATCGGTTCATCAATTAGCTCAGGAACATAAAATCTCCACACCTATTTGTTCTGCAGTATATCAAATTCTCTTCGAAGAGAGAGATCCTATCAAAGTTACTTACGAACTTATGACACGTGATATGAAGCCGGAAAAAGAGTAGTAAACACCATTCTATTATATTCATCACTTATTTTTTATTTATTATATTTATCCCAACACAATTCATAATTTATTTATGCTGGATATCCTTTCTCAATCTGTTCAGTACTTAAAGTCGGTAGGACCAAAACGCTCCGAATCGTTTTCCAAGATAGGGATAAATACGGTAAGAAATTTATTATTTTACTTCCCCACCCGTTACCTCGACCGTTCCACAATTCTTAACAGCGTTAAAGTGCTTCAGTATTTACGAAACGGATACGAAGGTGAAGTTACTATTATCGGAGAAGTAATTTCAAAAGAACTTATTCGTTATGGAAAGAAGCAGATTTATAAAGTCCGTCTGAAAGACAATGCCGGATTTTTTGAATGCGTCTGGTTTCAGGGCATAAAATTTTTTAAGGACATATTTAATCAGAGCGATTTTTATGCGATCTCTGCAAAACCGGTTTTAACAAAATACGGTCATTTACAATTTGTTCATCCGGATTTTGACCGGCTTGCCGAAAAAGAATCAAAAGAATTTATGCATACAGGAAAAATTATTCCATTCTACCGTGTCCCAAAAGAATTGCGCGCTGCTAACCTTGGAGATTTCAGTTTACGAAGAATTATTAATTATGCTGTCGAAAATTTCTGCAGTAATCTTTCGGAAACACTTCCAGAAGATATTCTTAAATCCAGAGAACTTTTAGATATTAATTCAACGGTAAGAAATTTACATTTCCCTGAAAATCATAATTCTCTCTTAAATGCCGAAAGAAGAATTAAGTTCGAGGAGTTGTTTTATTTCGAATGTATGATAGCATTAAGAAAATCTCTTGTAAAGAATAAATGTAAAGAGACCGCTTATAAGACCGATAGCAAATTCATTAAAAAATTTCTAGATTCACTTCCTTTCGAATTAACTCCTGCCCAGATAAAAGTACTTCATGAAATCAGAAAGGACCTTGAGAGTGATAAACCAATGAACCGTTTATTACAGGGAGACGTTGGAAGCGGTAAAACGATTGTTGCTTTGATAAGTGCGCTCATAGTTATTTCAAACGGATATCAGGCGGTGTTAATGTCGCCAACAGAAATTTTAGCCGATCAACATTACAAACGTATTTCAGAATTATTAGACCCGTTCGGAATTAAAACCGGAATTTTGATCGGCGGACAAAAAAAATCTGAACGCGAAAAAATTCTTGGTGATATAGAACACGGTAAGATAAAACTGATAATCGGTACCCACGCTCTTATAGAAGAAAATGTTAATTACAATAAAATCGGTTTGGTAATTATAGATGAACAACACCGGTTTGGAGTTGTGCAAAGGTCTAATCTAATTCGTAAAGGAAATCAACCGGATGTGCTGGTAATGACTGCAACACCAATTCCAAGAACACTATCTATGACTTTATACGGAGACCTTGATACATCTATTATAGATGAGATGCCGTTAAATAGAAAGCCGATAAGAACATATTTACGTGGTGAGAGCAAACTTAACGATGTATATAAGTTTATTATTGATAAATCAAAATCCGGTTACCAGACATTTTTAGTTTATCCCCTTGTTGAAGAATCTGAGAAGCTCGAGCTTAAAGCAGCGGAAACTTACTACAACGACCTCAAGGAAAATCACCTGAAAGAATTGAAAGTAGGTTTAATTCATGGTAGAATGAACTGGCAGCAGAAAGAACAGGTTATGGTTGAATTTGCATCCAAAAAATATGACGTGCTAGTTTCGACCACTGTTATTGAGGTCGGGATCGACATACCTGACGCAAACATTATGATAATCAATGATGCTTTCCGGTTCGGTTTATCTCAATTGCATCAGTTGCGCGGACGTGTTGGAAGAAGCGATAAACAAGCTTACTGCATATTAATTACCAAGGATGAGTATGCGGTAAAAACAAATCAGTTCAGCTTCGACTTCAATTATCTTTCTGATGAGCAGATTGAAAAGAACAAATCAATTATCCGCTTGAATGCTATGTTGAAATACAATAGCGGTTTCGAATTATCCGAAGTTGATATGAAGTTAAGAGGTCAGGGAGATATATTCGGAACCAAACAAAGCGGTCTGCCGGAATTGAAATATGCAAACGTTGTAACGGATTTTGATTTGCTTGTTGATGCAAGAGAACTTGCTTTCCAGATTATTAATGACGACCCTTCGCTTGCCAAAGAAAATAATTCCACCATCAGAAAAAATCTTAAAGAAAATTTTTCAAACAACATTCTTCTCTCTCAGATCGCTTAAGGTCCGGTCAAATATTTTTTTTATCACGACGCCATCATCTGTCAGAAAAAAAATTTTCCCGTTTAACTTGCGAAAAATTTTCAAATGGTTATATTAGTAAGCAACAATTGGAAGGAATTCTGTATCAGTTCGTTGGTACAAAATAAAAAACTAAAAGTTGCACTAACATATAACGTAAAACCGGACGAATCTTCTTCCGAATCCGCACCACTCTCTCTTAAATCAAAAAATTCTTCTACGTACAACGATACTTACGCAGAGTGGGATACAATTGAAACAGTGAATGCAATTAAAGATGCTCTTCAACTTTATCATGATGTAATTATGGTCGAAGCGAATGAAGAAGCTTTCGAAAAATTTAAACAAGTTAATCCAGATATTGTTTTTAATGTTGCTGAATGTGCAAATGGAGTTAGTAGAGAAGCACAAATCCCGGCAATGCTTGATATGCTTGGCATCCCCTATACAGGTTCCGATCCTTTAACTCTTACTACATGTTTAGATAAGGCAAGAACAAAAGAGGTTCTTTCCTATCACGGTGTTCCTACATCAAAATTTATTTATGCAGAGAGTATTGACGACCTCGGAAATTTTAATCTGACTTTCCCTGTAATAATGAAACCGGTTTCCGAAGGCTCTGGTAAAGGGATTTTCAATTCGTCGTTTGTGAATAACCTGTCTGACCTAACCGAACGTCTTTCAGAAAATCTCCGCGCTTATAATCAACCTTTTATTATTGAAGAATATTTACCCGGAAGAGAATTTACAGTTGCAATACTTGGTAATAATTCCGATACAGAAGTGCTTCCGATAGTAGAAATCAATTTTAATGAGCTTCCTGATAACCTCCTCCCTATTTATTCCTTCGAAGCCAAGTGGGTTGTTGATACAAGGGAAAATCCATTGAATATTTTTTCCTGTCCGGCAAAAATTGATAAGCATCTCGAAGAAAAAATTAAAAATGTTTCTTTAAGAACATACAAAGTTCTAAGATGTAAAGACTGGAGTAGAATTGATTTAAGATTGGATGCGTATGGAGAACCGAACATTATTGAAATTAATCCATTACCCGGAATACTCCCTAAACCAGAAGATAATTCATGCTTTCCTAAAGCTGCCAGAGCAACCGGATTATCATACGATGAAATGATAAACAAAGTTCTTTCAATTGCAGCAAAGAGACACAACCTGTTATGAATCTCGACAGAAAAATATTGATCTGCTTTAACGAGCCAACACGTATTTACAGCAATTACCTTGGTAAAGATACCAATGATGATAAAGAGAATGTTGATTTATCCGAAACAGATTTTCTCAATCAGATCGAAAACATTAAAATAATCTTATCTAAGAAATATATTAGTGTTGATACACTTGCTGTTAACAGCGACATCAAAGCGCTAATAAAAAAAGTAAATCACTACTCTCCCGATGTAATTCTCAATTTTGTTGAATCGGTTGAAGGTGTATCTAACCTCGAAAGTTATATTGCCGGGTTCTTTGATCTATTAGGAATTCCCTATACAGGCAATAACCCGATTTGTCTTGGTAACTGTCTTATTAAATCGCGCACGAAACAGATTTTAAATTCACACGGGATTAAAACTCCGCGTCATTTCATTACAAAGCTGCATCGTATTCCTTCGCAGAAAGAACTGCTCCTAAGATATCCGATGATTCTTAAACTAGCACGAGAAGATGCAAGCATTGGTATATCGGAATTTTCTGTTGTGAACGATTATGATTCGCTTAAAAAACGACTTCAATATTTATATAGCAATTACAGTCAGGAAGTTTTAATTGAAGAATACATAGACGGAAGAGAATTAAACGTAGCAATTCTGGGAGAACAATTACTTCCGATTTCCGAAATCCGTTTTGATGGATTACCGGAGGAGCTCCCTAAAATAATTACTTACGAAGCCAAGTGGTCGCCGGAGAGTGTTTATTATAAACATACAACTCCTAAATGCCCCGCCCCGCTCGATAAAAAATTAAAATCAAAAATTGAAGAGATGGCTTTAGAAGCATATAAAGCCCTCGAATGCAGAGATTATGCCAGAGTCGATATTCGACTAAATAATAAAAATGTTCCATATGTTATTGAAGTAAATCCGAATCCTGATATATCACCTGATTCTGGATTTGTACGTTCAGCAGCAGCCGCCGGTATTAACTACGAGGAATTATTATACCGGTTAACCCAATTAGCATTGAAGAGATTACAATATGATACGCAAGCTGCAATCTAACGACAGAATCCAGCTGATTGATATAATTGACAGAACTGATAATTTCAGTCCGGATGAAAAAAAAGTTGCCATCGAATTAATTGATGAAGCTCTCGGCAATGTTAATCATGAATACTACAACATTTTCATTTATGAAGATGATGGAAGAATTCTCGGTTATCATTGTACAGGTAAAAGGGCATTAACAGACGGCACTTTCGATCTATTCTGGATTGTTGTTGATAGTAGAGTTCAGAATAAGGGAATCGGTAAAAAACTATTGGACCATGCAGAAAGTTTTGTTAAAGAAAACAACGGAAGATGGATTCTTGCTGAAACATCTTCTAAGGATAATTACGATGCAACAAGGAATTTTTATTTTAGAAATAATTATTCAATAGTTGCCGAGATCAAAGATTTTTATAAAGTAAATGATCATTTAATAGTTTTCGGAAAATATATAAAATAACAAAACACAAAGGGCATAATCATGGAACTCTGGCAGCAAATGGTTAGAGATAGTGTTCATACAGTTGATCAGCTGGTGGAAAAATTCAACATTGATCGAAAAGTGGCTGAAGGACTCGACGAGTTCTTTCAAGCAAGAATAAATCCTTACTACCTAAGTCTCATCAGGTATCCGGGCGATCCAATCTGGCTTCAATGCGTTCCAGACGTTAAAGAATTGGAAGACATTGACGGCTATGAAGATCCTCTCCAGGAAGATGCGATGAGTCCTGTTCCAAATATTACACATCGTTACCCTGATCGGGCATTATTCTTAACAACAAGTCAATGCGGAATGTATTGCCGGTTCTGTACAAGGAAGAGAAAAGTTGGCAACTCAGATAAAATTTCGATGAGACAACTCGAATCCGCTTTTAAGTACTTAGAACAACATACCGAAATACGCGATGTAATTATGTCCGGCGGCGATCCATTAATGCTGACCGATACAATGCTGGAAAAAATATTACAGCGTTTAAGAACAATTCCACACATTGAAATAATCCGGCTCGGTACAAAAATGCCTTGCGTTTTACCTCATAGAATTACACCTAAACTTTGTGAAATGCTTAAGAAGTATCATCCAATATATATAAATACGCACTTCAATCATCCGTGGGAAATTACACCGGAAAGCACTAAAGCATGCGAGATGCTTGCAAATGCCGGATGCCCAGTTCAAAATCAGGCAGTTTTAATGAAAGGTGTTAACGACGATGCCGATACTTTGAAAGAATTATTCACCAAACTTTTAAAGATAAGAGTAAAGCCTTACTACTTATATATGGCAGACGAAACAAGAGGAGCAAATCATTTCCGTACTTCAATAGACAAGGGATTGGAGATAATGTTTGCATTACGCGGAAATATCAGCGGTCTTGCAATTCCACATTTCGTTATTGATGCACCCGGTGGCGGAGGAAAAATTCCTATACTACCTCAATATGTACTTCATAAAGATGAACACAGTATTGTTTTAAGGAATTACAAGAACCAGATTTATGCTTATCACGAAGCAAAGAACGGTAATGGAAATGGTAACGGACATTTAGATAATAACGAAGTAGAAAAAATTGAAGTAGAAATATCCAGTAAAAAGAATGGTTCATCTAAAAAACCGAAAAACTATAAAGATGTAACAACGGTTTCAGTACCCGAAGTTGAATCGAATAAGAATTAGCTATTGTAATTATTAATACAAAAAAATGCCGTGTAAACACGGCATTTTTTGTTTTAAAGCATTTTAATGAAATGTATGATCAATTATATAGAATATTTTTGAAATCACTCTCCAGAGTAATTTTGGGTGTTTCGATAATTCTACCGATCTCTTTACCACCTTTGTAAAAAATGAAAGTAGGAACATACTTTATATCCAGAGTAGAAATATCACCTTCGGGACTTTCCTTTTTTCTATCAACATAATTTATTGTAAGAAACTGGTTATTAAATTTCAATTCATCCAGAATCCGTAAGAACCTGGGTACTTCTCTCCTGCTGTCGCTGCACCATGTTCCCATTACAATTAGCAGAGAGAGACCATCAAGTTTTTGTTTTATTGAATCAACAGCTGAAGTACTGTATTCATAATTATTATACTCCGATTCGTACCACCATGCAAAATTAGAATCCAACAATGCAGCGCGGTCGCATATACCCAATAACATCGGTTTACCTGAACGTTCATCGATTAGTAATTTAATTTTATCCTGAGAATAAATAAGGGACGAGAACATTAACATTAGAAATAATAACTTTTTCATTCTATCCTCTATAAAGAATTATTTGATTTACGAACGTCGAGACCCCAGTAAAGTTTGTTACGTAATATTTCGAAATAATTTGTCTTGCTTGAATGAACCAGCCGGAATGGTTGCGCACTTTTAAGAATATTAATATTTGACGGTGAGTTATAAGAGTGAACCCTTTGACCGTCGCAACTAACCTGTATTTTCTGATGCGGCGATTTAACAATTACAGAAATTTTCTGTTTGCTTGATAAAACGAGCGGACGCATTGTAAGTGTGTGAGGTGCAATTGGGCTTAACGTTATTACATCGGCACGTGGATTAACAATAGGTCCTCCGGTTGATAATGAATAACCGGTAGAACCGGTAGGCGTTGCAATTATAACTCCATCAGCAGAAAAAGTTGATACATAATCATCATCAACTTTCACCGTTAGTTCAATCATCTTTTGCCAGGGACCTTTATCAATAACAATATCATTTATAGCATATAAATCAAACGAAGACGCTTCTTCGATGTTTCCTATAAGTGCCATCCGTTCTTCAATAACATAATTTTTTGATTTAATCTCAGGTATAAATTCTGAAAAGCTATCAATATCAAATTCTGCCAGAAATCCCAGCTTACCAATATTAACCCCAAGAATTGGCGTAGAACTGTTTCTAACAGCAAAAGCTGTTGAAAGCATTGTTCCATCTCCACCAATTGAAATAACAAAGTCCGATGATTTTATCAATTCATCCTGGGATAAATATTTCGATTCCGCCAATAGTGAGCTAAATGAATCTCTATACTTCAATATTGAATCGCTTATTAAATAAGGAAGATTATTCTTACGAAGGTCTTCAATAATTTTGGAGAGGATATTTAATATATCGGGTTTATCAATATTAGGTATAATGCCAATCATTTTTTGTTTCTATTTAACTCCCAGAGTTTTGCATATTTAGTAAATACATAAAAAGATGAAAAGAGCGCCAGGATAAATCCATTAATACCATCAAGAAATCCTAACCTAAAAATATACATTTTAAGAAAAATAAAAAGTGGTCTTATTAAAAAATCACCAAGAGAGGTTGTTCTTCTCTTATAAAAGAGCTCCTTTGCTGCAAGTGAAGTATAGATATTAAATTTCTTGAAATAATGTTCAATGTTTGGATCAGTAAAATGATTAAGGTCATTTTTAAGATTTCCGATATTACCTTTAATTTCTAATCCTTCGTGAACAGGTTTATTATTGAATACTGCAAAATTTTTATTGAATAGCCGGACGACTTTAGAAGGATACCATCCACTATGCTTAATCCACTTACCAAGGAAATATGCTCTCCGCGCAACTGAATATGCGTTAAAATCGGGAGTTGCTTCCTTAAAAACTAACAACTCATTCTTCAATTCAGGTGTAATCTCTTCATCGGCATCAATCCAGAACACCCAATCGTTTTTAGTTTTGCTTAACGCATAATTTTTAGTTTCCGCAA
>JBBIHP010000007.1:54349-58446 GCA_037446915.1 Ignavibacteria bacterium | reverse complement strand
AGAAAACCTATGCGGTCTTCCTATCGCTCTCAATGTAAAGCGGTTTTTCGCCCTTGGTAACAACATCGCGGGTTACAAGACACTTGTCTATGTTCTCCTGGGTTGGTAGTTCATACATGATATCGAGCAGAATACCTTCAACAATAGAACGGAGAGCACGGGCACCGGTTTTTCGTTCAATAGCTTTCTTTACAATTTCTTCTAACGCAATTGCATCAAACTCAAGTTCAACGCCTTCCATCATAAAGAGTTTTTTGTACTGCTTAATTATAGCGTTCTTCGGCTCGGTTAAAATATTTTTGAGAGCTTTTTCGTTAAGCGATTGGAGAGGAGCAATCATTGGAAGTCTTCCGACTAATTCAGGTATTAATCCGTATTTAACAAGATCTTCCGGTTGAACCTGTGTAACAAGATTATCTTTATTTAGTGCTTCGTTATTAGTAATGTTTGTATCGAACCCTATTGGGTTGCGGTTTATTCTGGAGGCAACTATGTTTTCAATTCCTTCGAAGGCCCCGCCGCATATAAACAAAATATTTTTTGTGTTAATGTTGATAAGACTTTGTTCAGGATGTTTTCTACCGCCGCGCGGGGGAACGCCGGCAACGGTTCCTTCTAATATTTTTAATAATGCTTGCTGAACTCCTTCGCCGGAAACATCACGAGTTATAGATACAGATTCACTCTTGCGTGCTATCTTATCAATCTCATCTATATATACAATTCCTTTCTGAGCTTTCTCAAGATTGTAATCCGAAGCTTGCAATAATCTAACCAGAACAGTTTCAACATCATCGCCAACATAACCGGCTTCTGTTAAAGTTGTAGCATCTGCAATTGCAAACGGAACATCAAGAATTCTTGCAAGGGTTTGAGCAAGTAAAGTTTTTCCAACACCGGTAGGACCAATTAATAGAATATTGCTCTTTTCAATTTCTACTTCATCCATATCAAAAAGAGAAGTAGCAGCATTAACCCTTTTGTAATGATTATAAACGGCAACAGCTAATATTTTTTTGGCAAGTTCCTGATCAATAACATATTCATCCAGACTTTTCTTAATTAGATCGGGAGTAAGTGAAGAATGGTAGGTTTCTTTTTTGGTAAATGATGCGACATTATTTTTTAAGATATCTACGCTGGTTTTTATACATATGTCGCAAATGTAAACATCGGGACCGGCTACCATACTAGTAACTTCGCTGCCGTCTCTACCGCAGAATGAGCATTTAACGCTCTTTGGTTCTCTGGAATCTGTCATTTTTATCCGCTTTTATTTGTAATTGCGTTTAAATATTCTCTTGCTTTGTCAAAATATAAGGAGTTTGGGAATTTTTCAAGCAATTTCTGGTAAGTTTGAGAAGCTTTGACAAAGTTGGTTAATCCAAATTGGAACGTCATTGCAAGCATAAAAGTTGATTTATCGGCGAAAATCGCAACTTTTTCGTCATTTGATAATTTTTCGAGAATCTGGATCGCCGAAAAAAAATCGTCCTTAATTAAAAAAATTTCTGCAAGACGGTAATTTGCGAACCCGTTTAGAACAAACAAGTTAGGATTATCAGCTAAAGTTTTGAATTCAACGACCGACTCTTGGAGCTTATTTTGAAATAGAAGTCTATCTGCATTGGCATATTTAGCAAGGTTAATTGAATCCTTTTTTGATGTTGAAATAAGTGCAGAATACTCTATTGCATCATTAGCAAAATCGTTATTAAGGTTGTTAAGAATCTCTTTAAAGATGTTAAGTGATTGTGAAAAATCTCCTTTCCAGAAATTAACAAGTCCGAAATAAAATTTAGCTTCAGTTACGGTTTGAATATCACTAAGATCATTCAGTCCGCTACGCTGTAATAATTCCATCGCTTCAGTTAGACGGTTTTCCTTAAGTGCTATTTTAGCTTTGGCGAGATATGATAAAGATGCAAAATTTGAAAAGGGTGATTTCGATATAACAATACTGTAAATACTATCTGCTTTGGTGTAATTATGCAATCGATTGAAAAATATTTCTGCAATTCTAAATTTTGCCTCAACATCTGTAGCGTTATCGGGATAAGATTTTGCTAATTGTTCGTATGAATTTATTACATCTAAATATTCTTGTGCATATAACACTTTAGGAAAAGTAACAGGTTTCCATGAATCGGGGGAGTTGTCGATTTTTGAATTTAAGTTATCCTCTAAAGTTCTTGAGTATCCAATTTTTGCAATAGCCAAAAGGGTTGATTCAGAAAAATTATCAATAAAGTATTTATATGATTTTGCAGCTATTTCGAATTGCTTGTTCCGGTTTGAATCCTGTGCAAAAACAAAAATAAAATACCCACTTCCTTTAGCGCTCTTATCATATTGAATTGTGGCTTCAAATGCTTGTTGAAACATTCCATTAAGCGAGTAACAGAAAGAAAGAAGATCATACAATGCCGGAATTTTCTTCTGTTCAGAAATTTCCTTAACTACTTTTATTGTTGCTTCTGCGGCACCGGGGCGCGAAAAGTAATTCTGAATTCTCGATTTAACTATTCCCGCCTGATCCGGTTTTAAGGAAACAAGTAAGCAGTATTCTTTAGCAGCGTCTTCAAACCTCATATTGACTGAATAAATATTAGCGAGATCAAAAGAGAAAATAACGGGGTCTTCTACAAAAGCTTTTCCCCTGTTTAAGAACTCAATTGCTTTGTCGAACAGTCGGTTTTCTATTGCATAGTTTGCAATAACACGGTAAACAATGTAACTGTTTGGATTTGTTTTAATACCCCGCTCCCACGATTCGTAAACCATGTTAATGTTATCCATCATGTAATAAGTTGTTCCGAGTAACCCGAACAAACTAACATCGGCGGGAGTCTCTTTAATTCTATTTTCTAATAGAGTAATAGAAGTATCATATTTTTTTTGCATTATAAAAACTCTATTCAACGATTCTAAAAAAGTATAATTCCACGGCTGGGTATCATTCAATTCTCTAAAAATAGTTTCAGCTTTTTCCAGCTGACCTTCCTGTTCCATTAACTGTGCTAAACGAAACTTGTTATCGAGAGCCGGATCGGTCTGGGCAGCAACCTGTGTGGAGATAATAAATATGAAGAATAGTGTGAAGAAAAATAATCTCAAACTTATTCCACCGGTTTGTTGTGTCTTATCATTATTTCTTTCCATGTTTCAAAGTCGAGTTGTTCTGATTCATCAATTAGCATTATCGGGATATCATCTTCAATTCTATACCTCCGGCGAGTTTTATTATCAACCGATACGAGATAATTTCCATCAAGAACTAAATCTGCCTTGGTTTCAGGACAACAAAGTATTTCCAGTAATTCTTTGGATATCATTTTCTACTCCGCAATGTTGTTGTTCATATAAATTATTAAATTTGCCTTCAATTGTAATAAAAAAAGAGAACAATTTTAAGATATTTGTTAATGACCAAACAGGACAATTCAAATCCATTAAAAAAAATACCCGTATTAGAAACAGCAAGATTGGTTCTAAGAGCTTTTTCAACGGAAGACATCAATGATATATTTGAATATGCCTCCGTTAAAGGAGTAGCGGATTTTCTACCGTGGGAGGCACATCAAACATTTGACGATACAAAAGCTTTCTTAAAAATGTCTAAGAAAATGTTTAAAAAGTATGGCAATATTGATTTTGCAATTCTCCTTAAAGAGTAGAATAAAGTTATCGGCGGAATTTCAATAAGAAAATGGAACGACATTAACCGTTGTGCCGATATTGGTTATGTACTCTCTACTAAATACTGGGGAAGAGGAATTATAACCGAAGCAATTAAACGAATTATAAAATTCGGTTTCGAAGACTTGAATGTGAACCGTATTGAAGCACATTGCGATGAGAACAATACAGGATCTTACCGGGCAATGGAAAAAGCCGGAATGAAATATGAAGGCACTCTTAGAGAAAAAACTTTTATGAAAGGTAAGTTTATTAACATGAAATTTTATTCAATTCTAAAAAGTGAATATACCGATGACGCGCGTTAAGATCTGCTGCATTTCAAGTATTGAAGAAGCATCGCTGGCAATTAAATACGGCGCATCTGCAATAGGATTGGTTTCTAATATGCCGAGCGG
>JBBIHP010000007.1:0-54249 GCA_037446915.1 Ignavibacteria bacterium | reverse complement strand
TGGCAATTAAATACGGCGCATCTGCAATAGGATTGGTTTCTAATATGCCGAGCGGACCGGGTGTTATAACCGAAGATGAGATTGAATTAATTTCACTCTCCGTGCCGCCGGGCGTTTCAACATTTCTTTTGACATCAAGTCAAAAAATAGAAGAGATTATTATGCAGCAGAAAAAATGTAAAACAAACACAATTCAAATTTGCGATCATCTGGTAAGCGGAACACACAAGCAATTAAAAGAAGCCTTGCCGGGTATTAAGATAGTACAGGTTGTTCATGTTATGGATGAAAATTCTTTGTCGGAAGCAATTGAGATATCGAATAGTGTTGATGCAATTCTGCTTGATAGCGGGAATCAAAAATTAACTGTTAAAGAACTGGGCGGAACGGGTAGAACACACGATTGGAAGGTTAGTAGAAAAGTTAGAGAGAATGTAAAAGTCCCAATATTTTTAGCCGGGGGTTTGAATCCAGATAATGTTACGGATGCAATACGGCGTGTTGGACCTTTTGGTGTTGATATCTGTTCCGGCGTTAGAACAAACGGAAAGCTTGATGAATCCAAACTAAAGTTATTCTTCGAAAAAGTGAGGGAAGCAGATAAGAATTGAAAGAACATACGGGACTTACCTACAAAAAAATATTTTTCTTCTGGCTCCCGCTTTTAGCAACATGGTTGATGATGTCCATTGAGGGACCATATCTTACGGCATTAATTGCGCGAATGAAAGATCCCGAGTTCAATCTTGCTGCTTATGGAGTAGCGTTTTCGTTTGCTCTTATTGTAGAATCTCCGGTGATAATGATGTTAAGTGCTTCCACCGCACTTGTTGATGGAAAACGATCCTTCATTAAGTTAAAGAATTTTGTTTATGGCGTTAACTTAAGCTTAATATTGCTTATGCTTGTTGTAATTTATCCTCCTGTTTTCGAATTTATTTCGATTAAGTTGTTAAATCTTCCGGAACGAGTTGCTCATTTAACTCACATTGCAGTTGCACTTCTAATTCCCTGGGCTCCATCAATCGGGTATAGAAGATTCTATCAAGGAATATTGATAAGAAGCAACAAAACACGAATTGTTGCTTACGGAACATTTGTAAGATTAACTGCAATGTCTTCAACAGCATTTATATTATTCGGATTTACCAATGTTCACGGTATTGTTGTTGGTGCTTCAGCTTTATCGGTTGGTGTAATATTCGAAGCAATTGCAACAAGGTTGATGTCTTATAAAGTAATTAAGCAAATCAAAAATTCTGAAGAGGAAGGAACAGACTTAACATTTAAAGAGATAATTAATTTTTACTATCCGCTCATTCTAACCTCATTTATTTCTTTGGGAATTCATCCGATTGTTACTTTCTTTTTAGGACAGAGCAGAATGCCTCTTGAATCGCTTGCTGTTTTACCGGTTCTTAATTCACTTGTATTTCTCTTTAGAGCATTCGGTCTATCTTACCAGGAAGTTGGAATAGCACTTATAAAAACAAAAGATGATTTTATTAAGCTTAGAAATTTTGCATACGGAATGGCGTTGTTTGTTTTTGCCGGGCTTGCATCAATTTCCCTTACTCCTCTCAGCCAATTATGGTTAGTAGGCGTTTCCGGACTATCGGCACAGCTTGCAAATTTTGCAAAGACAGCATTAATGATCTATACATTTTTCCCTATAACAACGGTGTGGATTAATTTTCAGAGATCTCTGCTTGTTAATGTTAGAACCACAAAGCCGATTACATTTGCAACCATTACAGAAATCTCCGGGGTGATTATTATGCTTATTATAACAATTAAGTATCTGGACCTGGCTGGAGTTACTGCGGCGGTAATATCTTATACAATCGGACGGCTTGCAGCAAATTATTATTTAATCAGACCATTCAAAGCTGCAAAAGCAAAAGTAATGGAAAGGGAAGTTTAGTTATTCAATGATTAGTTTAAATCCAGCGCCATGAACATTTACAATCTGAATTTTCGAATCGGCTTTTAGATAGTTCCTTAGTTTCGTTATATAAACATCCATGCTGCGGGAAGTAAAGTAACTTTCGTCCTTCCAGATTTTCTTTAATGCAGCAGAACGTTCAAGTAATTCATTCCGGTTTTGACAAAGCATTTTAAGAAGCTCTGCTTCTTTAGATGTAAGTTTCTGTTCGCTGTTTTTTATTGTGAGCGTCCGTTTATCGAAGTTGAAATGATAACTCCCTATTTTATACTCGGACTTTTCAAGTGAATTAGCAATCCTGCTGCTGCGCTTTAACACAGCGTTTATCCGCAGAATTAATTCTTCCATGCTGAATGGTTTTGTAATATAATCGTCGGCTCCAAGTTTAAATCCGGTTAGCTTATCATCCAGCAATGATTTTGCGGTTACAAAAATAAATGGTGTTTGAGATACCTCCGTTATACTTTCGGCGAGAGTAAATCCATCAACTTTGGGCATCATTATATCGATAACACAAAGATCGAATTTACTCTGGTTAAAAATTATCTGTGCATCTTCGCCATTCAAGCAATGAACAACATCGAACCCCTTAACACCAAGATATTCTTTTAATATTGTTCCTAGGTTTAGATCATCTTCTACAAGCAATATTTTTGTTCTGTTACCAGTCATAATTATTATCTTGCCGGAAAATCAATTTCGAATGTTGAGCCTTCGCCGGGTTTACTTTTAAGAGTTATCCTTCCTCCGTGAGCTTCAACTATCTTTTTGCAATAACTAAGCCCAATTCCGTTTCCTCTAACATTATGAATATTGCCGGTTGATACACGGTAAAATGTATCGAATATTTTTTCGGATTGTTCTTTTGTAATACCGATTCCATTATCACTTATACTAATTTTTATTCTGTCGTTATCCTGCGCAGTTCTTATTTTTATTTCCGGGTCACGCTCGTTGTATTTGATCGCATTATCTATAAGATTACTGACGGAGTTGATTAGATGAAATCCGTCACAGTTTAATGACAATGAATCGTTTGTAAGGTTCAAACTGATTTTGCCATTTTTCTTTTTCAACACCTCTTCGAATTTTGCAACAGAGTATCTAACAAGATCGTTAATATCGTGCGGCGCCTTACTTAAATGTAAAGTTCCTTTCTCAAATGCTGCCGTATTAAGAAGTGTTTCTACCATCATTCTTAATCTTTCATTCTCTTCTTTTATAATCGAAGTATATCGATCAATTGATGAGCTATCTTGTATGAGATCGGGTTCGTTTAATGCCTCGCACGCTACCGAAATTGTAGAAATGGGAGTCTTAAATTCATGTGTAATGTTGTTGATGAGATCGTTTTTTATTTCTGTAATTTTTTTTTGATTAATAAACATCTGCAGCGTTTTATAAAACAATGCAGATATTACAACAATAAGAACAATTGAAAGCGCCATAAGTCCTGAAACCGAAGAAAGTAAATACCTGTTCTTATCGGGAAAGTAAATTATAAGTTGATTTGGTGCGTTAAATATTTCGTCCGGAAATAAAAACGTCCTTGTTCTCGACTTTATTAATTCTTGCGTGTTGGTTCCTTCTTTAACCAATACCAATGTATCGCGGTAGGGCTTAAGAATTCCGAATTTAAAATCCGTATCAATTCCTTTATTTTTCAATTCATGAGCAATAAAATTATTAAGCTGACTGTCGGTAATTCTCTCTTCAATTTTTTTTGCTGTATTAACACGTATTATATCTGTTACAACGTCTTCAACAAGTTGTTTTCGTTTAACAACAAACGAATCGAGTTTCCGCTGCCACTTAAAATTATTCCTTATCATTATTGTACCGTGAGATACAGAATCATTACCGAATAATGTTATTCTCGAACTATCATTATTGCCGGTCATATATTTAAAATGGTAATTAATTCCCGGTCGTTTTGAAGTGTCTGCAACAAATATCTCGACGTGTTGAATGGAATCTGTCAATTTATTTTGTTGTTTCTTCCCCGTTCCTGTAATAATAATCGGTTCTATCTTTCTGGAGGAATGTTCAATTTTCTTAAAAACAGTTTCAGCTACTTCCTCTTTATCAATTTTATCGGCAACTGAGAGAAGCGCATCATTAACATTTCTTTCAAACCGTTCCTCTTCTACTTTAATAACATTCGTCAACCAGAAAATCTGAATTGCGATTAAACCGATAACGGATAAAGTCATTACCGTAACTATTATTTTAATACTATGCTTTTTCATGGATGTAAATTTAAGTTAACCGGTTTATTATTTCCTGTATTTAACATTTTTTAACATTCTTTTAAGAATCCATTAACAGATTTATGTTGTAAGAAAGGATAAATTTACAACCAAATTTCAAAGGAGACGGTATGAATCAAACACTCACTAAAAAATTATTCGTAATTACACTGTTCTTTTTATTAGGAATCTTTAGTCTAACAATTCTTGCACAGGATAAAAAAGATGACCTCGATAGAAAACTTGATCAACTGAAAGGTAAAGTAGAAAAATTAACCGTTAAAGTTGACGGCAAGGATGTTGTTTTTGAAGGCAAGGACGCAGAGGAATTAGCTAAGAAATTAAGAGCATTCGGTAAAATGCCTAATATGGTCTGGCTTTCCGATGAAGACGGCAAGTTTGAAGGTAAAGACGGCAATGTAATGATGTATAGATTTAACAGGAAAGGAGATGAATTTAATGTTGAAACCAAAGGGGATGATACTAAAAAAGTTGAAGTAAAAATTGAGGATGGTAAAAAGAAAGTTTCTATTACTACCTTTAAAGACGGCAAAGAAGAAACCAAAACCTACGAAGGCGAAGAAGCAGAAAAATTTCTTAAAGAAAATGAGAAGGTCGGCAAATTTAAAATTATGGTTGATGGCGAACCCGGAATGGGCGATCATATGATTTTCTTCAATAAAAAATTAGATGATGAAGACGGATGCTGCTGCTGTAAAGGAAAAATGAGTATGAAACATTTATCCCCCGGAAAAGCCAAAAAGATAATTATTGAAAAAATCGAAAAAGATTCTAAAGAATCCGGTAAGGATAAAAAGTAACATAATATTATTTGATGGCGGATAATGAAAAGTTATCCGCCATTGTTTTTCGAATTCTCTTTAGAATAATTGAACTAAAAAACTTTCATCGCCGCTTTGCTTAGTTCCATTCATTTCTTAAATTCCATTGCAAATCAAAAATAAATGGGAATTCCAATGAAGCTTAAACTTCCACCATCTACCCAGAACTGGGTTTCCCTTGTTGGAGTAACAATTGCTCTAATAAGTTTCTTTATGATCGTTTTTCTCTTTGTTATAAGTCTTACGCTGGATCAGGGAAACGCTTACCTGGGAATTGTAATCTATATTGCACTACCCACATTACTTGTAATTGGTCTTCTTCTTATTCCGCTTGGTATGTGGTTAAAAGTTAAGAAAGAGAAGAAAAAGGGTGATGGAGAAGTAAAGGATTTTCCTGTAATAGATTTTAATGATATACGCCATAGAAACGCATTTATGATTTTCTCCGTTGGCACTGCAATTTTTCTACTTGCAAGTGCTGTGGGTAGTTATGAAGCATTCCATTACACTGAATCGGTTGAGTTCTGCGGTAAAGTCTGTCACTCGGTAATGAAACCCGAATATGTTGCTTATCAAAACTCTCCGCATGCTCGTGTAGCTTGTGTTGAATGCCATATAGGCGGCGGTGCGGACTGGTATATGAAATCGAAGCTATCCGGATTACGACAGGTTTACGCGGTATTGGCAAATACATATTCCAAACCGATTCCAACACCAATTAAAGATTTGCGTCCGGCACGGGAAACATGCGAAGAATGTCACTGGCCTCAAAAATTTTATTCACGTAAACTCCGGCTTGAGCGTCATTACTTAAACGACGAGGAGAATACCGAGTGGGATATTAATTTAACCATGAAGATTGGCTCAAATTTAAGTGCATTCGGGCTCGAAGAGGGAATTCACTGGCATATTAATCCCAATGTTAAGATTGAATACAAACATACGGATGAAAAGAGGCAGAACATTCCGTGGGTTAAATACACTAATCTGAAAACGGGTGAAGTATTTGTTTACGAGGACGAAAATCAGAAAGTTGATCCCAAAACTTTAGACAATCTTGAAACACGTTTAATGGATTGTATGGATTGCCATACGCGCCCTTCACATAATTATCAGCCGCCCGCATTCTTTATTAATAATGCAATTACTGCGGGTAATGTCCCTAAAGAATTAAAACTGATTAAGTTTGCCGCTATGGAAGTTATAGGAAAAGAATTTGAAACTGAAGATGAAGCAATGAAGGGAATTGAAACCCACATTAAAAGTTTCTACAAAACCAACTATCCCGATATTTATAAAAACAGCAGCGTTATGATTGATAAGGCAATTAAGGGAATACAGGATGAGTATAACAAAAACATTTTTCCCGAAATGAAAGTTAGATGGGATGCTTATCCTAACAATATAGGTCACCTCGAATTTATGGGCTGTTTTAGATGCCATAACGACGAGCATAAAACGGTTAAGAATAAAGTTATATCCAAGGATTGCAATCTTTGTCATGTAATAAATGCACAGGGAACGCCGGGTAAAATGCAATATGCTGCAGTAAATACTTATCTGGAATTTAAACATCCCGGAAATGATGTAACAACCGAGTGGAAAGAAATGATGTGCGTTGAATGCCATACTGGATTGAATCCTTAACTTATTTTTCGGGACGGTAGTAATTACTACCGTCCTCCTAATTTCACTTCGCTTAACTCCTTATTCTTTTATATATTTCAACCGAATTTTTTATAATGAATCAATGATCGAAATAATCAACCTTCACAAAACATTCGGCGGCAATAACGTATTACGCGGTGTAAATCTTACAATCAATACCGGTGAATCGGTAGCGGTTATAGGAAGAAGCGGATGCGGTAAAAGCGTTCTGCTTAAACATATTGTGGGATTGCTTACTCCAGATAGCGGCATAGTAAAAGTTGATAACGAAATTATAAGCGATGTAGAAAAAAAAGAATTGTATAAAATCCGCAGAAAATTCGGATTTCTATTCCAGGGCGCAGCTCTATTCGATTCTATGACCGTCTTCGAAAATGTTTCACTTCCGCTTGTTGAAAACAATTTCGGTTACTCAAAAAGTGACATTGAAAAAGCCGTAGCGGAGAAACTTGAACTTGTCGGGTTACCCGGCACTCAGACATTAAAACCGGCAGAACTTTCCGGCGGAATGAAAAAGAGGGTAGGACTTGCACGCGCGCTCGTTACCAATCCACAATACATTTTGTACGATGAACCAACAACGGGATTAGATCCCGTTATGTCCGATGCTATCGATGACCTTATAAAAGAATTAAACGAGAAGCTAAACGTTACATCGATAATTGTAACACACGACATGTTCAGTGTTAAAAACACAGCAGAAAAGATTTTTATGATGCACGAAGGTAAAATATATTTTTCAGGAAGCCCACAAGAAATAATTGATAGCGAAGACCCGATAATTAAAAAGTTTATTCAGCGCACAGGTCTTTAATTACTACGATCAATCGGTTTGTAAAAAATAAAAGTAACATTCAAAATAAATCGGTGAAAATTCCCTGCATAGCGGGGCAAGCTGTTTTAGTCTGTTAAATCTGCATTCTATTTTTATTTATTAGTTACTTTTTATTTAAGTCGATAAGTAAACATCAGGATTATAAAATGTCAAAGCATAAAATCAAATATATCTGTTCAAACTGCGGACACGAATCTCTGAAGTGGCTTGGTAAATGTCCCTCTTGTGAAAGCTGGAATACATTTACAGAAGAATTAATAGAAGAGAAAAAGTCATCCCGAAAGAAAATAAATGTTGAACCACAGTTATCAAGCTTATCTAATGAAAACCGGCTCGAAGAAGAGCGGATAAAAACGAACATTGAAGAGCTTGACCGTGTTTTAGGAGGAGGATTGGTAGCCGGTTCGGTCGTTTTAATCGGCGGCGATCCCGGAATCGGTAAATCAACACTGGTTATGCAAGCTGCATCAAAAATTGATGGAACGGTTCTGTATGTAACGGGAGAGGAATCAGCAAATCAAATAAATATGCGCGCTCAAAGATTAAATGTGAAATCGGATAATATTTTTGTCCTTACGGAAACAGACCTCGATTATATTATTAATGCAATAGAGAAGAACGACCCGAAAGTTGTAATTGTTGATTCGATTCAAACAACTTATAGACCCGATCTTGAAAATACTCCCGGAACAATAACTCAAATAAGAGAGTGCACTGTTGAACTGATGCAGTCTGCAAAGAAAAGAAATTGTGCGGTAATATTAATCGGGCATGTTACAAAAGACGGAATGATAGCAGGACCAAAAGTTCTTGAACATATTGTAGATACTGTTCTGCAGTTTGAAGGAGAGCGGAGTTATTCTTATAGAATTTTACGATCACAGAAAAACCGTTTCGGCAGCACAAATGAAATTGGCATTTTTGAAATGCACGATGACGGACTTCAGGAAGTAAAAAATCCGAGCCAGATTTTTTTAAGTGAGCGCGATAAAGAAGTTACAGGATCAGTAGTAACATCGAGCATAGAAGGATCGCGTCCGATTCTTCTGGAGGTTCAGGCGCTTGTTACTCCATCAGCTTATGGAAATCCTCAGCGCGTTGCAACTGGATTTGATTACCGGAGATTATCAATTTTATTAGCAGTGCTTGAAAAAAGAGCCGGATTAAGATTATCCGCGCAAAATGTATTTGTTAATATGGCCGGAGGTTTAAGAATTGATGAACCCGCAGTTGATCTTGCCCTCTGCTGTGCAATAGCATCAAGTTACAGCGATAGAGCCGCTAAGAAAAATTCTGTTGTTATTGGCGAGGTTGGTTTAAGCGGAGAAGTAAGAAGTGTCGGGCATATTGATAAACGAATCCAGGAAGCTGTTAAACTTGGTTTTCAGAGGATAATTATTCCGCGGAATAATCTAAAGTCGGTAAAAGTAAAAAGCTCTATCGATATTATCGGTGCGGATGATATTAAGTCTGCTATCGAAACCATAGTTATGTAGAATTAATTCACCAACAGCCGGATAACATGAATTCCAAAATCGCATTCGACGTCAAAATATTGCTAAGATTATTACTAGCGGCGACTTTTATTCTCTCTGCATACTCAAAGATTATTTTACCGGGTAGCATAGAAGTAATTTTGATTGACCAGGGAATTACAACCGACCGTAATATAGCTGCATATATTGTAAGAATTTTTATCGGCATTGAATTGGCAATCGGGATACTGTTTCTGTTTCCATATTATCTTAAAAGTATAACAATTCCGTTAACGTGGGGATTATTATTTTTCTTTACAGGTTACCTCGCTTATACCGGTTTTATTCTGGGGGATAAAAATAACTGCGGTTGTTTTGGCGAGTTAATTAAAATGACTCCCGTTGAATCCATTCTAAAAAATATTCTTCTTATAATTTTATCTTTTTTGCTTTTCCTTAAAACAAAAGATGATAAAAGAAAATTATTTCTTCCGGCAATAGTTATTATTATTTCTCTGTCGGTTGTTTTTTTGATATCTCCAGTAAGGGATATTAGCGAGTTTAAGTTCAGCAAGTATATTTATTTTGAAGGGGCTGGCAGAGTCGATCTAACAAGCGGAGATAAACTTGTTGCAGTCTTTAGCCTGGATTGCGAACATTGCCAGCAAACAGCATCTGAAATTGCCGATCTAAAACGAAATGAAAATAATCTTCCTGATGTTTATGTACTTTTCTTCTCCGAAGGGAATGTAACTGTTGACATATTCAATTCCATTACACATTCCAATTTCCCTTATCACATGGTAGATGTAAGCGATTTTTTTGATCTTATTGGATCTCAACCGCCAAGAATTTATTTTTTGAAAGATGGAAAGGTTGAAAAATACTGGGATGATAATTTCGAGAAGAGTTTAGTAGAAGCGTTTGCTAAATAACAGGTGGTAGTTATCAATTTGCATCATTCATGAAATCAGGAATCCGGTAATTGTTAAATCTGGATTCCCGTTTCAAATGAATGAAGTATTTTGATAAGAACTTAATTTATAGAAAAGCTATAAGCCCAATTTCTTTTTTACATCTTCTGCAATTTCTGTTGAAACCAGGATTCTACCGCACGATTCACATGAAAAAATTCTTTTGCTCTGTTTTATTTCAATTTGCCGTTGCGGCGGAACAACATTATGGCATCCAGAACATGCTGAACGGTTAATTGTTACAACAGCTTTTCCGTTCAATGCCTTACGAATTCTCATATAAGTATTATAGTCGGGCTTCTTTACTTTAACAACCACCTTTTCGCGTTTATCAAGTAATTTGGCTTCTTCCCGCTCATTGGCTTTTATAATCTGCTTTAATTCGGTTTCCTTTTCTTTAAGATCTTTTTGCAGTGTATCGATTTGTGGTTCAAGCTCGTTAATTTCGTTCTTCAATTTCTGAATAAGGTCTTCGAGCGCAATGCTTTCTGCATCCAGTTTGTTAATCTGTTCTTCACTATGGTCAATCTCTTTAGTAAGAGCGTCGTATTCTTTATTGTTGCGGACCTGATAAAGCTGGGATTTGAATTTTTTCAGGTTTGCTTTTAATCGGTCAACCTCGTTATCGTTTTCTTTCCGTTTGGAAAGGGATTTCTTTTTTTCCGCTTCTTTATCTTCAACCTGCTGTTGAAGCGAATCAATTTGCGATGTAAGTTCGTTAACAGCCGCCGGAAGATCTCCGCGCAGATCTTCTAATTCGTCGAGCTGATCGTCTATTAATTGCAGCTCGTACAATACTGAAAGCCTTTCAATCAATTTGTGTTACTCCTTAATGTTAATAAAACTTTACCGGGTTTGTGCTTCCCGAAAACTTGAATACCTTTATATAATCTTTGCCGGATAATATTTTTTCAATTCTTTTTTTAACAATATTCAGAGAGCCGATTTCGGTTTCATAATGTCCGGCATCAACAAGTAATATTTTGCCTTCCGCATCATGATATGCATGGTATTTTATATCGGCAGTAATAAATGCATCTGCACCAGAGTTAATTGCGCGGGACAAAAGTTCTGATCCCGATCCGCCGCAGACTGCTACTTTTTTAATTTTTTTTCCACTTCCGAAGCAGTATTTCAATTTTCCTATTTTTAGGGACCTGCTAACAAAATTCAGAAATTCTTTTTCGCTTAATTCTTTATCTAATTCTCCTATTGCACCGGCGCCAAAGTTTGCGTTTTTATTCTTCAGCGGATAAATATCATAAGCGGGTTCTTCGTATGGATGATGTTTCTTTATTGCGTTAACTATCTTACCTAAATTCCATGAATCAACTATTAATTCTAATCTTACTTCTTCAACTTTTTCTGTATTACCTTTCTTACCAATTACCGGAGTTGAATCTTCATTTCCCTTAAATGTTCCTTCGCCGATAATTCTAAAACTGCAATTCTCATAATTTCCAATTACACCGCCGCCAACTGAAAATAATATTTCCGAGAATTCATCAACATTTACCGCCGGCACGAAGATAACCACCTTAAATTGATTAGCTTCTTCATGTTCAAGAAAAGTTACATTTTTTAGTCTTAGTGATTTTGCAAGTTCGAATGAAACGCCATCACGCGTAAAATCTAAATTTGTATGGGCGGAGTAAAGTGAAATGTTCTGTTTTATAAGATGCTGAATAAGTTTTGCTTGTCGGGATTTTTCGAAATCTAAATTTTTGATTGGGTTGAAGATTAGAGGGTGGTGGGTGAAAATTAAGTTGCATTTCTTTTTGATTGCTTCTTTAAGGACTTCTTCATCTAACTCAAGGCAGAGCAGAATATTTTTAAGTTTATCTCCCCTTGAGCCGACTTGAAGTCCGACGTTGTCTTTCTCCCACGCCGCACCCGGTGGCGCCCAATCCTCAATTTGTTTAATCAATTCTCCAACATTCATATATAAAAAAAATGCACTCCTGATATTTAAGGAGTGCATTTATCAACCAGAAATTTTTGCAGAATAAACTGGCTCTTCCCTGATTATTGTTTTATCGTGTAAGAATATTTCCATATAACTGTTCGAAATATATAATAATCGGGATTTATTCTCAATAATAAATTTATGCTAAAATTGTGGGATTTCCACCCATTTACCGTCTTCCTGTATCAATTTGATCAATTCATCGAGCGCATGTTCGGAATTTATACTCCTTTTTACAATTTCCTTTCCACGGTACAAAGTAATTTTGCCGGGACCAGAACCAACGTATCCATAATCGGCATCGGCCATTTCACCGGGTCCGTTTACTATACAACCCATAATTGCAATCTTAACGCCCTTCAAATGTTCGGTTCGTCTCCTGATAATATTGGTTACTTCAACCAGATCGAAAAGTGTTCTGCCGCATGATGGGCATGCAATATATTCCGTTTTAGAAATTCTTGTCCGCGTTGCCTGAAGGATTCCAAAAGATGTTCTGTTAATAAAACCCGGATCCATCAACTTGCCGGATTTATCCAATGCATTTAGCCACACACCATCGCCAAGTCCATCAATCAATAATGCCCCGGCATCTGTGGAACTGTATAAACGGGAATGATCTTCATCCACGTTTGTGTATTCCCGTTTAATTATAACGGGATTTTTTATTTCACGTAAAATCATTTTCATAAATGCTCTGCGCTGCTCTGCCATTCCATGAAGATTATCGGTTGTTAGAATAAAAACTATTGCCGGATTATTTTTTATTTCAGAAAAAGTTTCATCGAATAGATCGGAGATACTCACCCGAACAAAATTTATTATGAATGATAGCTTTGATTTCTTTTTAAGGTCGTTTAAAGTAAGCAGCGGAAATCCTTTGGTTGTGTCTGTAAGTCCTAACCATTTATCATAATCGTAAATTACTTTTAAATTGTTCGGTGCATCAAATGGCAGCTCATTTTTTCCAAGATAAATTAAATCGCATGCCTGATCGTTCAAGTACCATTTATCGGTAACCGGTTCGTAATTATATCCAATACTTTTTAATTCAGCCGGATCTTCAATCGGAGCTTGGCTTAAGTCGATTAATACTTTTGGAACAGTTCCGCCGCCAATTCCGGCAACTTCGAATGTTTCTCTTCTTGTGTAAACAAACGGATCAATCGGAGAACTTTCGACCGGTAATATTTCTTTATGATTAATTCTCTCTTTATAACGGTTAGCAAGAGATATTGCAACCGGTGCTTCATATTCAGGTTCTTCAGTTAAGGAGACCCTAATTGTATCTCCAATTCCATCTTCAAGTAAGGTTCCAATACCAACGGCAGATTTAATTCTTCCATCTTCGCCATCCCCGGCTTCAGTCACTCCAAGATGCAATGGATAATTCATATTCTCTTCTTCCATTTTCCGGATTAGAAGTCTGTATGCCTGAACCATTACTTGCGGGTTGCTTGCTTTCATAGAAAGAACAATATTGTGATAATTATTCTCTTCGCATATTCTAAGAAACTCTAAAGCAGATTCAACCATTCCAAGCGGTGTGTCGCCGTATCGGCTCATAATTCTGTCTGATAACGATCCGTGGTTTGTTCCAATACGCATTGCGGTTCCATATTCCTTGCAGATTTTAACAAGTGGGGTAAATCGTTCCCGTATTCTTTCAATTTCTTCTGCGTATTCCGCATCGGTATATTCAATTGTTTGAAATTTTTTCTTATCAATATAATTACCCGGATTGACCCTTACTTTTTCTACAATTCGAGCAGCAAGTTCTGCAGCATTTGGAGTGAAATGAATATCGGCTATTAAAGGAGCGTTATAACCCCGCTTACGTAATTCATTTTTAATATTTTGCAGGTTCTGTGCTTCTTTCAAACTAGGAGCTGTTATTCGTATATATTCACATCCGGCGTTAATCATTCTAATGGATTGTTCTACCGTTGCTAATGTGTTCATTGTATCTGTGGTAGTCATAGACTGAATACGGATTGGATTATTTCCCCCAAGGGGAATATCACCAATATAAACTTCGCGGGTTTTATACCGGGAATAACGCGTTAAGCTTTCGCAATATTTCTTCAAATTCTCCATCATATTTCTTTAAACGACAGGACTTTTCGGTAAGTTCTATTCAACTTAATTTTTTGCCAGCTCATTTAAAAATATTTTTATAAACTCACCCGCAGAGGAAGGGTCTTTTGCAGTAACAATATTATTTGAGATAATAATCGGATTGTCTTTATACTCTACTCCGGTACGCTCAAGTTCTTTTTTATCGTCGGGGTAACAAGTAGCACATTCGGTAATAATACCCGCTTTGGCCAGGATTATTGGTGCGGCACAGATTGCACCAACCGGTTTTTTCTTTAAGTGGAATTTTCTTGCAATTGAATGGAGTTGTGAATTATTCCAGTAATTTCTAACCCCGCTCCCTCCAATAAAAATTATTCCGCCAAAATTACTTTCGTGAATGTTATAAAGCTGCATATCGTTCTTAACTTTCAATCCACTCGATCCTGAACACAAAGCATAAGCATCCGATGCGATAAACACTTTAACGTGCGATCTTTCCAGTGCGTTTATTATAATCAGGTATTCCTGCTCATTGAAATCCTGAGCGGGCAGAATTATCAGGACACTACGATTTATCAATGATATGCCACTAATTAAATTTTACGGTAACAAAATACAAAGTTTAACTCTGATCGGCAATCGAACGCGGTTTAGTTTAATTAATAAAATATCTAATTTCGTTTGTAGATTGTTTATGGTTTAGTATAAAGAGAGCAAAACTTAAAATGCGGATACCCGAACAAAAAATAGAAGAGATTAGAAATAGTGCCAACATAGTTGATATTATTTCGGGATATGTTCAGCTTAAAAAACGCGGAAAGAATTTTATAGGGCTCTGCCCATTTCACCAGGAAAAAACACCGTCATTTACAGTTAGTGACGATAAACAAATTTATCATTGCTTTGGATGCGGCAACGGCGGCAATATTTTTAAGTTCCTTATGGAATTTAAAAATATCTCTTTTGTTGAAGCAGTTGAGGAAGTAGCTGAATCATTAGGAATTAAAATTCAGTATGATAAAGATGTATATGATGAAAAGCAGAATGAACTTGAAGAGTATTACGAAATTAATCTTGTTGCAGCACGGTACTTTTCTGATTGTTTGTTAAAAAGTAATGAAGGCGAAGAAGCACGCGAGTATCTAAAGAAAAGGGAAATAAAATTACAGAGTCAAAGATCATTCGGAATTGGTTACGCACCATACGGGTGGAATAATTTTCTGCTTCATGCAAGAGAAAACAAGATTGATCTTTCCAAAGCAAAATTACTTGGGCTTATAGACACGAATGACAAGGGAGAGTATTACGATAAATTCCGGCATAGAATTATTTACCCGATCTTTTCACCAAACGGACGCGTAATTGCATTTGGCGGAAGGACATTAGAAAAGCGCGATGATATTGCGAAGTATTTGAATTCTCCTGAATCGCCGATTTATTCCAAGAGAAAATCGTTGTATGGATTATTCCAATCCAAAGAGGATATTCGAAAGCTCGACCGCGCCATTCTTGTCGAGGGTTATATGGACCTTATTTCGCTCTATCAAGCCGGGATAAAAAATGTTGTTGCATCTTCCGGAACGTCATTAACCGATGAGCAGGTTCAGTTGTTATCAAGGTTTACAAAGAATATTATCATATTATTCGATGCAGATCCAGCCGGTCAAAAAGCATCGATTCGTTCTATAGAGATTCTGTTAAAACAAAATTTTGATGTAAAGGTTATAACGCTGCCGCAAGGCGAGGATCCGGATTCGTTTATAAATAAATCCGGTAAGGAAAAATTTGACGAGCTTATTCACTCGGCAAGAAATTTTCTTGAATATCAGACTGCACAGTTTGAAGAACAGGGATTGTTTGATGAACCGGCAAAAGCAACCGAAGCAATACGCGAACTTGTAAGAACACTTTCTCTTGTTGATGATGAGCTTAAAAGGAATCTGTTGCTTAAGTCAATTTCTAAAAAATTCAATTTGAGAGAGAAACTCATTGAAACCGAGTTAAACTCATTTCTTGATCAGCAGAAACAGAGAAGTGGTGTAAGTGAGAGAATGACAAATAAGAATATTAAGCTTCCGCAAACTCTTAGCACAATTAGTGTCTCGGCTTCAGAAAATCCATTCGAAAAAGAATTGGTCCGGCTTTTATTCAGCGGTAACGAAGAAATCATCAGTCATATTATAGATAGAATAGCCCCCGAACTTTACTCGGATTATAAATTAAAAAGATTGGCGGAAATTGCTTACTCGGGATTTGAAGATCAGAAATTCTCCCCATCCTATCTTATAGATAAAATTGATGATGAAGAACTAAAAAATTTCGTTTTTAAGATTACTCTTGTTGATGAAACAATAAGCAAAAAATGGGATGAAATTTCTTACAACGGAAAGATTGAAAAAGATACACTCGATTATGCCATTTCAACCGTTACAAATTTTCTTGTAAATCAAATTGAGCAGCAGATAAAAAGGAATAATCAGATTATCGCCGAATCGAAGGACGAGCGGCTTCATCTGGAATTACTTATGCGGAATAAAGAATTACAGGAAGAAAAGAAATCGTTGATTAATCAGACAACAAAAAAATAAAACTATGAATTATAATCCATCCATATACGAGATTAACACCCGCGTGTTAATTAAAAAGTTTGGTGCGGGCGCTAAATTAAACGACATACCGGATTCTGTATGGGATAAGTTGAGCCAGAAGCGCATTGATTACGTCTGGATGATGGGAGTTTGGAAAACATGCTTCTCTTCAATTGAGAAATATTGTTTTGAAAGTGATCTGGTTAATGATTATGAAAAGGCGCTAAAGAATTGGCAGAAGGAGGATGTAATCGGCTCACCTTTTGCAATCGATGTTTATGAAGTAAATGAATCCCTCGGTGGTCTGGAAAGTCTTGTTAAGCTAAAGACAAAGCTTAATGCAAACGGGATCAAACTAATACTCGATTTTGTACCTAATCATTTTAATGCAGATACAAAATTATTGCAAACCAATCCTGGAATATTTTTATCGGTTGATAAAGAATCGTTTAAAAAAGATTCTCATACATATTATCAGCCCGATAAAAATGAAGAGAAGTATTATGCGCATGGAAGGGATCCGTTTTTTCCGGCTTGGCAGGATACCGTTCAAATAAATTTTTTCAGCAACGAAGCCAGAAAATTTTTAACCGGAATTCTGATCAACCTTGTTGATCTTTGTGATGGAGTAAGGTGCGATATGGCAATGCTTGCACTTAACAATGTATTTAAAAATACCTGGGCGGGCACATTGTCTAAAAGAAACATTGAACCCCTTCCAACAGAATTCTGGGCGGATATAATTAAGACTGTAAAAAATAAACGAAACGATTTTCTCTTTATAGCAGAAGCTTACTGGAATCTTGAATGGGAACTCCAACAACTGGGTTTTGATTACACGTATGATAAAAGTTTTACCGATAGATTAAAAAACGATCCGGCTCTTTCAATTAAAGAACATCTTAACGCAGAAATGGATTATCAGGTTAAATCACTACGCTTTATAGAAAATCATGATGAAGAAAGAGCGTTTTCAATTCTTGGAAAGGAAAAATCTAAAGCAGCCGCAATTATTATAAGTACAGTACCGGGAATGAAATTTTTTTACGATGGTCAGTTCGAAGGGAAAAAAATAAAATTGCCGGTTCAGCTCGGTAGAGAACCGGAGGAACCTGTTAATAACGAACTGGTTGAGTTTTATAATAAACTCTTCGCTATCACAAAGGAAGATATTTTTAAGAAAGGTGAATGGAAATTATTAGAACCGGTTACGTCCTGGGAAGGAAACTTCTCTTTCCACAACATTATTGCATGGCACTGGACTTATCAACAGGAAAAACGGATCGTCATAGTAAATTATTCTAACGTAGTTTCAACATGCCGGTTAAAAATAGATGCGCGCGGGTATCCCGAAATATTTGAGCTGAAAGATTTGTTAAACAATCAGGATTATTTAAGATCTGCCGAAGAAGTTTTTCATACCGGATTATATATAGAGCTGAAACCCTACCAGTCGCATATTTTTAGTTATTGATCTGAAACCGGAATTTTAATAGAGGTTCTCTCAAGATTTGAGAACAAGAGAACCTCTAAAACTTTTCTAAAATGTAAAAGTAACACCGAATTTAATTGTCTCGTAAGTAAGAGGTGTTTCAGAATTAAAAGGCCAATTCATTTTTTCCTTTTTCAAACTGTAGAAAGCATAGTTGTATCCGTTCTTAAGAAGGAAGTTTACAATTGGTCCGGCAATTGGAGAGGCATCAATTACCTCATCAATAAATTTATCTAAAGCATTCAAACCGGCCATCTCAATAGCATAGCTGCCAAGATGTTTCCAGAAAACGTAACGGGGAAAAATTACCGCTGCTTCATATCCGGCACTCAATGAAACCATTCCGAAACTAAGATTTACTCCTCCTTCTGTTAAAGTACCAAACCGGAAATTACCATCGTATCTCTTAAGTATTTCTGTATCATCTATTGCATTTTGTGCTCCAATAAAAGGAAGAATTGAAACCGGGTAATCTTTCATTTCGAGTTTAGACCAGGTAATTGCAGATTGTACAAACGGATTGATTTTGATGTTATCGAAGTTGTAACCGTATCCATTTCTTTTGCCGAAACCGAAACGGAGTATTTCAAAAGGTAATTCATCGTACTTTCTTTTTTCGGATCTAAGATTTGTAGAAAGCTGGGAAAGAAGCGAATATTTTTCCTCGAAGTATTGAATGCCTTCTTCATATGGTTCATCATATGATGCAAATCCAAGTTTAATTTCCAGCAGACCAACATTAGAAAGTTTGCTGAATAATTTTTGATGATCCAGTTTGCTTAAGCCCCAGTTAACTTCTATAAATGGATTGCCCCCTCTCCAGTGCCACCAATCGTCATCCCAATCCCATCCGCTGCTTTTTGATAGACTAAAGTTTTGTGCTTTTAATGAAAGGGAGAGGGTAATAAAAAACAAAAAAAATAAGAGTAATTTTTTATTCATTGTAGTCACTCCAGATATTTATTTGCGAATTTAGACGGAATTAACTGGGGATTGGTTACGGGATAAAATTTAATTAGCAGAAAAATTATTGAAATTTTTTCCCGGTCTTTTGATACAGAGTGTTAAACAATGCATCAAGGAGAACATCGTTTTGAACAGGCTTTGTTATAAAAAGATCAACCCCAGCATCATAGGCATTATCCTTGTCTTTCTGAAAAGCATGTGCTGATAAACCAACGATTGGCATATCGGAATGTTCGGTTGATTTTCTTATTTCCTTTGTTAGTTGAAGCCCATCCTTTTTACCTCTTAATGAAATATCCATCAAAATTAAATCGAACTTTTGTTCTTTCATTTTCTGGTAGAAAGTATCAGCGGAATCACAAACTTCTATTGTGAAATATTTGCGTAAGAAAAACTGCAGGAATTTTTGATTTTCGAAGTCGTCTTCAACAATTAACAGTAATGGCTTTTCATGTAATGTCATGATCGGCTTTCATTTATTTACGTCACAAATATAGTTATAAATTTAAAAAGTGTAAATATTTTTCCGCTAATATTCATCCCAGCTCTTAATAGTAAGATTCAGTGGATTTTTGTTTGAAAGGGCTTCGGCCAGCCGCATTGCCAATTGACGGTTGGTTATTAACGGAATTTTATAATCTACAGCGGTTCTCCGGATTAAATAGTCGTTTGTTAATTCTTCTTCCTGAAAATTCTTGGGTATGTTAATAACAAGATCTATTTTACCAGACTTAAGAAGTTCTATAGAATTTGGCGATTTACCGCTTATAGGCCATTCAAGAGTTTCTACGGGAATATCATTTGCTTTCATAAATTTAGCAGTACCCGGTGTTGCATAAAAAATTATACCCAGCTTGATTAATTGTCTTGCCGGTTCTAATAATTCGGATTTAGATTCAATAGTACCGGAAGAAATAAATATTGATCTGATTGGAAACCTGTAACCTACAGCAACAAGTGCCTTTAGAAACGCTTCGTCAAAATCGTCACCCAGACAAGCAACTTCTCCTGTAGATGCCATTTCAACTCCTGTAGTTGGATCTGCTCCCTCCAATCTTGTAAATGAAAACTCGGGAGCTTTAACACCAACGTAATCCAGCGAATAAATATTATCCGGTATTACTTCCACTTTCTTACCAACAATAACCCTTGTGGCAACCTCAATAAAATTTTTCTTTAATGTTTTTGAAATGAATGGAAAACTTCTGGAGGCGCGAAGATTACATTCAATTACCTTTACTTTGTTGTCTTTAGCAAGGAATTGAATATTAAACGGTCCATTGATGTTAAGCGATTTCGAAATGTCCGATGAAAATTTCTTAATCTGCCTGATTGTTTCAAGATAGGTTCTTTGTGCTGGAAGAACAAGAGTAGCATCACCGGAATGAACCCCGGCATTTTCAACATGTTCTGAAATAGCCGAGCAGATTATTTTGCCGTTTTGAGCAACCGCATCGAATTCAAGCTCCTTTGCATTTACAAGGAATTTGGAAATTACTACCGGCGATTCAGGGGATACATCCACAGCTTTCTGTAAAAACTTTGTTAATTCGATATCATCAGTTGCAATTGCCATTGCAGCCCCGCTTAAAACGTAGGATGGACGAACAAGAACCGGATAGCCCACTTTATTTGCAAATACAAGAGCATCCTGAAGAGTTGAAAGTTTACTCCATTCCGGCTGTTCAATTCCTAATTCATCAAGCATTGCAGAAAATTTACTTCTATCTTCCGCTTTATCAATTGACTGGGGCGAAGTGCCAAGTATTTTTATTCCTATCTTATGAAGTTTCAATGCAAGGTTATTAGGAGTTTGTCCTCCCATCGATACAATAACGCCTTTTGGTTTTATCGCATCATAAATTTCCCATATCGTTTCTGTTGTTAACTCTTCGAAAAACAGGGCATCGGACTGGTCATAATCGGTGCTAACAGTTTCTGGATTACAATTTACAATAACTGTTTTATGGCCAAGCTCTCTTAATGTCTTGCCGGTATTTACACAACACCAATCAAATTCAACCGAACTGCCAATTCGGTATGGACCCGAGCCTATAATAACGATACTATCTTTAAGCTTAAAATCGAAATCGTGTATAGTGCTGTTGTATGATAAGTAGAGATAATTTGTTTTAGCTGGATATTCAGCGGCAAGAGTATCAATATGCTGAATGAAAGGATTGATTGAATATTTCTTTCGGAGTATATAAACGTCGTGTGCATCCTTACCTAACAGGTTTGCAATCTGCCGGTCAGAAAATCCATGCTGCTTGGCTTCTAATAATAATTCCTTACTGATGCTTTTATGGTTCCCGATTTTCTTTTCGATATTAACAATATTCTGGATTTTGTATAAGAACCATTTGTTGATATGAGTTAACGAATGAACCCAATCTACAGAATAACCCTGTTTAAGAGCCTGAATAACTGCAAAGATTCTTTCTTCGGTTGGATTTTTTAGTGCTTCTTCAAGCTCCTCAAATTCAACTTTTGTTCTGCTTGCTGTTAAACCCTCCACGCCAATATCGAGCATGCGCATTGCTTTTTGAATTGTCTCTTCAAATTTTCTTCCTATAGCCATTACTTCACCGACAGATTTCATCGAAGAGCCGAGTTTACGTTTTACCAAACGGAATTTCTTTAAATCCCACCTTGGTACTTTAATAACAATGTAATCGAGTGCAGGTTCAAAAAATGCTTTTGTGGTTTTTGTAATTGAGTTTGGAAGTTCATGTAATCCATAACCAAGAGCAAGTTTAGCTGCAACAAATGCAAGCGGGTAACCGGTTGCTTTGGATGCGAGTGCAGAGCTTCTTGAAAGACGCGCGTTTACTTCTATAACTCTATAATCTTCGGAATCAGGATCGAGTGCATATTGAATATTACACTCACCTACAATTCCAAGATGACGTATGGTTCTAATTGCTATTTCGCGGAGTTTATGATATTCGTTGTTTGAAAGAGTTTGACTGGGGGCAACAACAATGCTTTCGCCGGTATGAATTCCCATCGGATCAATATTTTCCATATTACATACAGTTATGCAGTTGTCATATTTATCGCGGACAACTTCATATTCAATTTCTTTCCATCCTTCAAGATATTCTTCAACCAAAATTTGGGATGAATAAGAGAGAGCTTTAGAAGCAATTTTTTTAACTTCATTTTTAGTTCTACAAATTCCGGACCCAAGTCCGCCCAGCGCATAAGCAATTCTGATAATTACAGGAAAGCCAATTTCTTCTGCATATTGAATAGCATCTTCTACTCTATTTACTGCTTTACTCTGAGGAAATTTTACATCTATTTCTGAAAGCTTATTACAAAATAATTGTCTGTCTTCAGTATTCTCTATTGCATCTATTTGGGTGCCCAGTACCTGTACTTTATATTTTTTAAGAATACCTTCGCGGTGAAGCGCCAAACCGCAATTTAAAGCTGTTTGACCTCCAAACCCTAAAATAATTCCGTCTGGTTTCTCTTTCTTTATTACACGTTCAACGTAATGTGTATTAATGGGAAGCAAGTAAACTTTATCTGCCAAATAATCGGATGTTTGAATTGTAGCAATATTGGGGTTAATAAGTATTGTAAAAATTCCTTCCTCTTTCAAAGCTTTGATTGCCTGAGAACCCGAATAATCGAATTCACCGGCTTCGCCAATTTTAAGAGCCGAACTTCCAATAATTAAAACTTTTTTGTGTTTCATTTATTTCCTTATTTCAAGTCTTTTAAGAATTCGTCAAATATAAATGAAGTATCAACCGGTCCGGGCGCAGCTTCCGGATGAAATTGAACGCTTCTGAACGGAAGTTTTTCATGCCTGATTCCTTCATTGGAATAATCATTTAAATTTTCGAACCAGGGCTCCCATCCGCGGGGAAGTGATTTAGTATCAACAGCAAAACTATGGTTCTGAGATGTTACATAACATTTATTGGAATCAACTTCTTTAACCGGCTGGTTCTGACTTCTGTGACCGTATTTTAATTTATATGTTTTTGCACCAGCTGCAAGTGAAAGAATTTGATGACCCATACAAATACCAAGTATTGGAACTTGCCTCTTCAATAATTTCTGTGTAGATGAAACTAATTGTTTGTAAACAGCCGGGTTGCCGGGTCCGTTTGAAATTACCACTCCGTCAAAATTTTCGCCGCTGAAATCATAATCGTATGGAACCCTTAATACTGTAACATTTCTTTGCAAAAGATTAGTAAGAATACTTTTTTTACATCCGCAATCGATCAATAATATTTTAGCACCACCGGAGCCAAACGTTTCCTTATACTTAACTGTTACTTTTGATATAAGGTTTTCAATATCGGGATTGTAGTAATCTATTTTTTCTTCACCAATTAAAATTTTGCCTAACATTGTTCCGTGTTCGCGTAAAATCTTTGTTATTCTTCGCGTATCAACTCCAAATAATCCGGGCACATGATATTTTTTTAGCCAGTTTGATAAACTTTGAAAAGCATTCCAGTGACTAAAATGCTCCGATTGATCTGATACTATTAATCCCTGAACTTGTATTTTATTCGATTCGAAATTATTCGGGAGATCATCCTCACTATTAAATTCAGGTATTCCATAATTTCCAATTAGTGGGTAAGTCATAACAAGAATTTGACCTTTATATGATGGATCGGTTAAAGTTTCCGGATAACCAACCATGCCGGTATTGAATACAACCTCGCCGGCAGTGGATGATTGATATCCAAAAACCGTTCCTTCAAAAATACTGCCGTCCTTTAATTTTAGTTTGGCTTTGTTCTTGAGTGCGGTGTTTTTGCTCAATTTAAAATCCTAATAGTAATTAAGAATTGGTCTGGGCAGGGGAGTGATTCCAGATAAAGAAAATTTTGAAAATTGCCCGCAAAAGGTAACAAAATTTTCCCATTGGAAAAAATATGATGATTACAGATTTTGTAAATAAATTTTTAGCGATAATTAATTGGTGTTTCATTCCAATTAATACTTGTTTAATTTTGAATTGCAACAAAAAGAAAAAACCATGAAAAAATTTACCATTGTTCTCTTCTTAATTGCTTCAACAGTTATTCTCGGACAAAACCGCGGTATGTTAAGAGGTTTTGTTGCGGATTCAACCAGCGGCGAAGCATTACCTTATGCAAATATTTATATACCAGAGCTTAAACGGGGTGCTTCTACAGATCACAGGGGATTCTTTTTAATGGCTTCGCTTCCCCATGATAAACCTTTAACTGTTCGGGTTTCTTATATCGGGTATGAGACAAAAGAATATTTTATGTATATAGAGCCGTATGTGGTTACAGATATAAGAGTTCTTTTAAAATCTACCGGTGTTCAGCTTCAAACAATTGAAAAGATCGGTGAGAAAGTTGCAAAAGAAAATGCTACTGATCTCAGCTTGCAAAAACTTGCAATCAGGGATATAGAGAATCTTCCCAAAGGTGTAGAGCTCGATATATTCAGAGCACTTCAAAAATTACCAGGGGTTCAAACCGCCGGAGATGTGTCAGCAAGATTTTATGTCCGGGGCAGTTCAAGTAATCAGAATCTGGTTCTACTGGATAACATCCCGATTTACAATCCTTTTCATGCTCTTGGTATATTTAGTGCAATCGATCCGGATATGGTTAGTTCTGTAGAATTTTATAAAGGAGGATTTCCGGCTGAATACAGCGGAAGGCTTTCGTCCGTTCTTAAAGTTGTTACAAGGGATGGAAACAGAAATAATTTTAGTGGAAAAGGAAGTCTTAGTTTTTTAACTGCCAAAGGATTGGTAGAAGGACCAATTCCCGGCGGATCGTTTATTGCAAGTTTCCGCAAGAATTATTCCGACAAGATTCTAAAAAAATTCAGAAACAACAATTCAATACCGGCCGATTTTTACGATTTATTTGCAAAGGTAAATTACCAGGATGATGAATTTATGCAGGATGCAAAATTTACTGCGAGTGTATTCCATAGCAGCGATAAGGTTTTTAACAATAATATAAAAAGAGAGGATTTTAAGTGGTCCAATACAACTCTTAACCTAAACTATTTCCAGATTTCCGATTCACCGCTTTTCTACCAGGTAGAAGTTGGCTACAGCAATTTTGGAGGAGAGAGAATTCCAAATGAAAGTGGCGCAAAGGGTGTGGTAAATGAAGTTAATGATGTTGTAATGAGAATGGATTTCAGTTATGTGTATGATAGTAAAGACGAGCTTAGCGGTGGATTTAAAATTTCTGAAGTTCACAACAAACTTATTTTAGAAAATTTCAGAGGTCAGCAAAAAGATATTGGTTCAAGGGGAACCAACATTAGTGCATATCTTCGCTACAAACTACTTAGATGGTCTTTTCTTGGTATTGATTTTGGTAATCGGGTAAATCTTACACGTTTAGCTGGAGGTGGATCTTCTTACTTTCTTGAACCGCGCCTTGGTATGACTATTAGATTTATTCCGGAACTTGCATTCAAATCCTCATGGGGAATATTTATGCAGGATCTTTCGACTATTTCGGATGAAAATGAAGTTGTTACAATATTTGAACCGTGGTTAATTACACCGTTATATCTTCAACCTTCAAGTTCAATTCACTACATCAGCGGATTTGAATTTACGCCCATACCCGAACTCTCATTTAATATTGAGGGTTATTATAAATTACTTCATAATATTTCTGTTCTTAACGAACGGAAATTCTTTCCATACGATAACGATTTAATCTCAGGTAAAGGTGAAGCTTACGGATTAGAATTTCTATCGAGATATATGAATTGGCCGATTAACCTATCTGTTTCTTATTCTCTGGCATATACATTTAAGGATGTTGATGGAGTTCGTTATGCTCCCCGGTATGATGCAAGACATACCGTAAATGTATCACTTGAATATGATTTCGGTTACGGATGGTCTGCCAGTGCAGTATGGACTTATACAAGCGGTATGCCGTTCACTCAAATGGCGGGATATTATGAGCGTCTTACAATTGACGAACTCGATCCAGGTCAATCCTACTTAAATTCATACAACCCGTTTATTTTATTAGCCGAAAGAAATCTTGGCAGGTTACCGGATTATCATCGTCTGGATCTTGGTCTATCTAAGAAAATTCAAATTAATAACCTTAAGCTCTATTTTGATGTAAGCGCGCTGAATGTATATAACAGAAAAAATCTCTTTTATTTTAGAAGAGATACAGGCGAGCGTGTTGACATGCTTCCGTTTTTTCCCACAGCAACTGTAAAGGTGGAATTATGAAAAATACTTTCCTGGCATTTATTTTAGCATTATCTGCATTAGCATTTTTATCTTGTGAAGATCAGGTAAACCCGAAAACAGATTTTGAAGAAGTTTATGTGCTTAGCTGTATAATCAGAACAGATACAACATATCAGATTGCCACCATATCCCGTTCTTATGATGTAAATGGGTTTGATCCAACAACAAATTCGGCAGATCCTTTTATAAAGGGAGCTAAAATAAAATTATTTTACGACAATAAAGTTGTAGAGTTTAAAGATACTGCGATTGCACGCGAATCAGACTCCAGATACAAATCACCTATGAATATTTACTATACGAATAAATTTATATCAACAAGTTTACCTGTTGCTCTTAGAATTGAAGCAACTCTTCCAAATGGCAAAGTGCTCAGTTCATCAAGCGAACTTATTTCAATCTATTCAGTTTATATAAACTCTTTAAGTGTTCCTATTTCTTCTAACCCGATTTCCAGCAAGTTAAACTTTACATGGGGCGAATGGTTGCTAACACCTAATTCAAAAGGTGTTTACTATGCACCGGAACTTGTTATCTTTTATACTCAGGATAAGGGGGGCGTAAAAATAAAGAAACAGAAAAAAGTACCAGCGTTTTATGCAAACACAATCAATGGATTATTACCAATCTACCCCCAGATTCAAGCGGGAATAAAAAGCGCAGCATTCGAAATGGATGCAATTAACCGGGCTATGGCAGAAATCTCTGAGGGTGATTCTCAAAAAAGTAACTATAAAATAGACGGGGTAGTATTCCGCTTACTATTAATGGATGCCGGTCTGGCTTCCTATTATTCGCTTCAAAAAACCTTTTTAGATGAATTCTCTGTTCGGGTCAATCAGCCCGATGTTACTAATATTAAAGGAGGATTGGGTGTTTTTGGCAACTATACTATTAAACAGATTAATGTAGAAATTGCCCGGGAATTTATTAGCTCGTTTGGTTATAATTGAACCCGGTTATTTATTTTATATTACGTGATGAATATCATTCCAAAAGGTGTGAAAATAAAATATATTCATTTGGCGGTAATTGCTATCTTGTTCAGTAAGTCGGCTGGTACTTAACTGTTCAAGTTATTACAGAAGAGGGAACAGTAATTGTTCCCTCAGCCGTTTTATTGAGGAGTGAGAATAATTTTAGTGAATCGATTGTTAAAAAAAGTTTTATTAATCCTACTACCACTAATTTGTTTTGCCTGTTCATCTGCCCCGCGGTTTTCTTCCGACAAAGAAAAACCTTCTGAGAGAAGTCATTCGGATAAAGAAGATTTAAGCCGATACGAAAAATTTCCAGTGCTTGAATCAGTTGAAGGAATAGCATCATATTATGCGGATAAATATCATGGTAAGATTACTTACAACGGCGAAGTATATAATATGAATGGAATTTCTGCTGCACACCAAACATATCCAATGGAAACAATTATCAGAGTTACAAACTTATCCAACAATAAAAATATAATACTCCGCATTAATGATAGAATGCCTTACTGGAAAGACCGGATAATCGATCTATCTCTTGGAACAGCGCAAGAGCTCGATTTTATTGAAAAGGGATTAACAAAAGTTAGAATTGATGTTTTGAAATGGGGTGAAGGAAAGAAATAATTTCACCCCGTAAATGTTATCTTACAAATTTCCACCAGTAGAAATAATTATTCTCTAATTCTTCAACAGAAGGCATTGGGAAAAACTTTAACTCATCGCAACAAGCGAACCAGAATCCATGCTTCAAGAATTTATAAGAGATATCTCTTAAAATTCCGCCAAGACTGATTGTCTTTGTAACTTTTTCCGGGTGGTCTTTCAATTCGGAAATACACTCAAAAAATCTTGACGGGTTTACAGCCGGCAGATCGATATACGGGATTGCGTTATTCTTATTACTTTCCAGAAAATGATCAACATCAAAATCAATTTGAGTGAATACTATCTTGGGTGCACCTTTTGCTTTCTGGGTTGTAATTAATTTACCAAATTCCCGGTGGTCTATATTGGAAACAACCAGCGTATCTAACGGGCAAATTTCCTGATAGATTCTGATTTTTCTTGGATCGTGTTTGTGAGTATCGGGTGAAGGATCCAGAGGAAGCACCTTACCATTTGTAGTTACAAGATACAATTTTTGAATTGCAGACAGAGGAACATTTTCCAATACATTATAGGAACTGATGAATTTTGTTTTCTTGGGTTGTCCATCCGCATGTTCAACTGTTTCTGCAAGATATTTATCAATCTCGAAATAAGGATCTCTAAAATTGATATCAATTTCCGCAAAAATTACTTTCTGGCTAAAGTGTTTTGCGCTTCCTGTTGTATAGTGTTCACCGAACTGTTCCGGTTCTAATTGAGATGCAATTAGAGCATTGTTCGGAAAGACAGTCATATATAGGTATTTTTTATGTCCGGCCATAATCGTCTCCAGAAATTTCTTAACTCAGTTTCAAAACTATCAAAAGGTCATTTTAAGAGCAAGCAAATCCGTTTGAATCCTTTATTCTGTTTCAACATCATATTCCTCAAAAAATGGAGTAAAAATGTATCTTGATGATAATATAAAAGCTGAATTGAAAAAACAGTTCGAAATACTTACTAAAAAGGTAAAGATTATTTTTTTTACACAGGAATTAGAATGCCAGTATTGCAAAGAAACAAGGGCAATTCTTTCGGAACTTATCGAAGTTTCTGATAAAATTACTCTGGAAGTTAAAAATTTTATTGTTGATAAAACCGATGCCGAAAAATATGGAGTTGATAAAATTCCAGCTACGGTTATTCTTGATGAAAACGGAAAAGATTACGGAATAAAATTTTATGGAATTCCAAGCGGGTACGAATTTGCATCTTTATTAGAAGATATTAAAATGCTCGGTACAGGGAATACAGGACTTCCACAAGAAATTGAAAACGAAATCAAAAAAATTGACAGCAATATCCATATGCAGGTTTTTGTAACACCAACATGTCCTTACTGTCCCCAGGCTGTTGTAACCGCACACAAATTTTCCTATTTGAATGATAAGATTAAAGGTGATATGGTTGAAGCAACCGAGTTTCCACATCTCTCTAATAAATATAATGTCCGTGGAGTGCCCAGAACAGTAATAAACGAATCGATATTTATAGAAGGCGCCGCACCGGAACAAATGGTTCTGGATAAAGTTAAAGAAGCATTAAATAGTGTATCTGTATGAAAATAGATAAACAATATATTATAAAAAAAGCACTACCTGTTTTAGGTGGCGCGCTGTTAGGTTACTCCTACTATTACTTTATAGGTTGTTACAGCGGAACTTGTCCTATAACCAGCAACCCATACATATCAACATTTTATGGGGCATTAATAGCTTTTATTCTGGTTCTGCCATCAAAGAAGAAAAGTGAGCAGCGTGAAGAAAATAAATAGAGATATTGAAATTGAAGAACTTGTTAAGATAATTCCAGAATCAGTAACTTACCTTATGGAAAAGGGGATCAGGTGTTTAAGATGCGGAGAGCCGATATGGGAAACGCTTGAAAATGCTGCAAAAGAAAAAGGTTTTAGCGATGCAGAAATTGAGAACTTTACAAATGAATTGAACCTGCTGGTTAATAATAATGTTAATAACTTTTGAGAGTCTATAAGAATTATTATTTTTCAACCCACTAACTCAGAGGAAAAAATGAAAAATCAGAAAATAAATGAAAAAAGAAGCGGGCTAACAAAAAAGCAGAGAAGCTGGATCTATACCGGATTTTTTGTTGGAGTAATTTTACTTTTATTTGTTGTTAACAATACCGGCAGCGAACCTGAACAGGGTCCGTATCCGCCAAATTATGTTCCTGCTAACCAAACAAAATCTGTTATGGCTTATAACTTTACGTTACCTACAACCGATGGTAAACAGTTAAAGTTATCGGACTATAAAGGCAAAGTTGTAATATTGGATTTCTGGGCAACATGGTGTCCGCCTTGTAGAAAAGGAATTCCGGATTTAGTTGAATTAAAAAAGAAGTATGGTTCAAAAGGTTTTGAAATAATTGGCATTTCGGTAGATCAGGAAACAAAACCGGATGTAGTTCCTTTCATAAAAGATTACGGAATTAACTACCCGATAGTTTACGGCAATACAAGTGTTTATCAGCAGTATGGCGGAATAAGAGCAATTCCAACTTCATTTATAATTGATAAGGAAGGAAAGATTATTGCCAGTTACGAAGGATTAATCTCTAAAGCTGCTTACGAAGATCATATTAAAAAATTAATGTAGTAGATTTATAAAGTTTGAGAAAGAGTGATACACAGTATCAAACTCTTTCTCATTCTTATTTAATGATGATGATCAAAATCCTGATGTAAATTTTCTCTAACACTTAAATACACGCCAAGTCTTTCAAGTAAATCCCACGAATAAATTCCAAAGTTGTAACCGTCTTTCCATGTAATCTGGATGGCATAATTTCCGACGGGATCAATTTTTTCAATTTCGTATCCTTCCGGTTTTACCTTTTCTTTTGGCGGCGGAGCGTAGTGTTTCCATAAAATAGTTTCTCCTTTATTGCCCGCATCAGGTGATTCATCTCTTAGAAACTTAAGAGGGAACTTATGAGTCTTCCCGTTATCCCAATTAACTTCCAGGTACTCTTGTTTGTGTAGTTTAATTTTGGTAGGCGACGCCACTTAAACCTCAATTCTTGTTGCTTGATGCAAGATGCTTGATAATTGATTAAATCACTTTTACAAAAATAAAACTTTTGATGCCGGATACTCAAATTGTATCGAGTATCCAGCATCAAGTATCCAGAATCTTTCATCCATCAATAATAGAGCACTAAATTCTATATCTCAATCCGGCATAAACCATTCTACCGCTAATTGGTCCCCAGATTAATGAAGCATCAAAGAACTGACCGTTGGGATTGCCCGGATCAATTATAGGATCGGCTTGACGGAAGTCGAATAAATTTTCAACACCGATATATAAATCGAACAAACCGGAGAATGAACGTGTAACTTGTGCATTTACAAGAAAGAAAGAAGGTGAATTCGATTTTGCTCTAAGACCTACCGGATTACCCTGTGTTGAAGGGATTCTTTTTGAACCGAACCATTGAACCGTTAAATCGTAAAGCATCTGGGGATCGTCCATCGATTCTCTTTGGCTTGAATAGGCTAAATTAAACAGTGCCCGGTGTTTTGCTGAAAATGGTTTTTCTTTCCAGGATCCATTAATTAATTGCTGCGCATCAATAAATCTATATGCTAACCGTGTAGTAAGAAATTGAACCGGCTCGATATTAAGTTCTGCCTGAAAACTTGTAGAGTGTGCGCCATTATCAACAGAAGAGAAAATGATTTTGCGCGGATCGGAATCTATATCGGCAATAGTCACCTTATCAAAATTAGTCCGGTAAATATCTAACGATAATGTAGCATCGCGGTAATCATACAAGAAATAATAAGTAACATTTAATCCGTAATTCCAGGCAGATTCCATATTCAAACCGTATCCAAAATTATTGGAACGGATAATATTAATTGACCGCGAACTCGCAAAGCTTGATGAGTATTCAACAAAAATATTTGAAGTTCTATAACCTCTTCCGGCAGCCAATCTTAAAACCCAGTCTTCATCGGGGCTATAACGTATATGAATTCTTGGTGTGAAAAACGTTCCAAACTGATTGTGGTTATCTGCACGGAATCCGGCGACTACCGATAACTCAGTGTCTGGTTTGTAAGTGTATTCAACAAAGGCGCCGGGTATTCTTTCTATCCTGTTGTAATCAATTGCATTGAACGACTCTTTGAAATCATCGTAAACAAAACTCATTCCTGCTCTAAACATGTGAGAATCATTCCACAAATGCGATTGGTAAATAAAATTTAGATAGAGATTTTTTTCATTACCGCTATAGAATTTATTACCGAAGTGTGATGAATTATTGTAATTATTATAGGACCATTGGAAGCCGAAACTTTTTCCTTCCTCATCGGGAAACACATATCCCGTTTTTCCGTATAGGTTAAAGAATTTATTTGTTGAGCCGAATTTATAAACCGGACGTATTCCGCTCTCTAAATTAGTAGTACCGCCTTCCTTTTTATCTTTTACAAGCTGGAATCCTAACTGGCTTTCCCACCCTTCGAAAGAAAGATATTGCCATCGCTGCATTATATTAAATGTGTTAAATGTGGGCATATCTATAAAAGCATCAGAATTAATATCCTTTCTGTGCTGGCGTGAACTTGCATGCAGAAGAGTTACAGAAGATAAATTATCGTTCACTTTGTACCTGTAATTAATATTTCCTTCGAACCGCTCTTCATTATCACCGTAAATATTTAAAAATCCCGGTTTATCTTCTTTGTCGTTGAAAGGTTTCTGCATTTCAATGTCTATCTGTCCTGTAATCGATTCAAATCCATTTGATACTGAACCGATCCCTTTAGAAACATTTATGGCATGTATCCACGTTCCGGGCACAAAAAAGAGTCCAACGTTAGACATCAAACCGCGAATGTATGGAAGTGCTTCCATCGAAGTCTGAGAATAAATTCCGGCAAGTCCCAGCATTTCAATTTGCCGGGCACCGGTTATTGCATCGGTGAACGAAACATCAATTGAAGGATTTGTCTCGAAGCTCTCTGCAAGTGTGCAGCATGCGGCTTTTTGCAATTCTTTCTTGGTCATTATAGTTGTGTTTTCAATTCCCTTGTAATCCTGAAACGAACTGTTCTGCTGCCCAACAACTTCTACATCGGATAATTCTTTCGATTCGGATTCTAAAACAACTTCAATTTTACGCTGACCCGTAATTACTATCTTTTCAGTTTTGTAACCGATAAAGCTAATTATCAATGTATTTGATTCACCGGTTACAGCAATTTCAAAAATTCCATTATTATCAGTTGTAGTTCCTTTTGATGTTCCTTGCCAGATAATATTAGCACCGATCAATGGTTTAAGATTCCCTTTTTCATCTTTCTCTTTTACTGTACCGGTTATCAAATTCTGAGCATAAGTTTGTATCGATAAAAGTGTTATAAGTAATAAAAATATTTTACGTTTCATTTTATTTCTTCTTCAGTTAATAATAATTAATGAGTTTTAGGGTTATCGCGGTATAAACAGCATTTTGGCAAAGCTGCATAAACCTCATCATTTGCTTTGAATTTTTCTGTATCGTGTCCAACTTCTGCAATTCTTTTATGAAGCGAGTCGACATCAACAGAAGATTCGAAAGCTACTTTTAACATTTTTGTATCTTTATTCCACTTGGCATATTTAACTCCTTTCATTTTTACTGCTTTCTCAATTCTTGTTTTACACATACCGCAATTGCCGAATACTTTAAATTCTGTTTCGATTACTTTTGCTTCCTGTGCTAATAGTGCAGAAGCTATAATTAATGTTGCTATTACAAATGAAAAGAACTTTTTCATGGCTGTCTCCTTAATAAATTTGTTTGTATGGATGTGGATAGAATACACCACACCCCTTGATTAAATAGAATGAGAAAAATTTTAGATTAGAAATGAACAGTTGTTGATGTATAAGTCAGGGGGACTTGAATCGTTGTAAGTAATATTATTGGAGATAAAATTAACATTAAAATCGTGTGTAAGAAAAATTCCTGAATCTGATCCTGTAATAATTAATTCGAAAGAAGTCTGATTGAACTTTGTTTCAAATTTGTGCGAGTCCGCTATTTTAATTGTGTGTACTTCATCCTGGCAGCAGGAGTCATCACAAGAGTCTTCGCAGCCGCACGGATCCTTATCGCCATAGGTTCTAACAACACTAACATCGCTTACTATTCCGCCGCAGTAGTGTGCTGTAATTGTAAATCCGGTTGTTAGAAATAAATAGACTATTGCAAACGATATTTGAAATACTCTTTTCACGCGGCAAATATAATAAAATGATTACATCTATTTAAAGAGAAAAAGTCCGCCTTATATAAAAGCGGACTTTTGGCACAAAAAATGGTTATTGATTACCCAAAATTATTGGCAATCCGTCCTTACCAGCCCCGATTAAAACCACTTTGGAGTTTGGTGAATTGGCAAGCTTCTCGGTTGCTTCAATTCCTTTCCATTGTAATAGCTGCTGACTAATACCGCGCGCAACAATATCCTGAAAGTCTGCAATTCCCTTTGCCTCAATTCGTTTTCTATCGGCTTCCTGTTTTTCACGTTCAAGAACAAACTGCATTCTTTGACTTTCCTGTTCGGCTTTAAGCTTTTCCTCGATTGAAGCGGTTAGACCGGGAGGCAAAGCTATCTGTCTTAATGGAGCTGCTTCAATTAATATTCCCCTTGGTCCAACCAATTTTTCTAATTCGTCTCTTATTTCATGAGCAAGAACTTCTCGCGAAGAAGTATATAATGCTTTGGCATCGTACTTTGCAGTTGTGCCCCTAACCACCGAGCGGAATTGTGGAATTAAAATTATTTCCCCATAATTTTCGCCAACTGTTTTATAAATCTTTGAGGCATTTTCAGGATCGAGTGAAAACAATAGACTTATCTCAAGCTGAACATTCTGCCCTTCCTGGGAGGGAACGTTCATAACTTCTTTAAGCTCCTGGGTTTTTGTACTGAAGATTATTACGCGAGCCATCGGGTTAACAAAGTTTACGCCAGATTTAAGAGTTGTCTCGCTTACCATTCCAAGGAAATCAACCACTCCAACAGTACCAGCGGGTACAACCGTAAATAATTGTAGGAATGCAACTACAATTCCAACGGCTAAACCAATCAAGGAAAATCTTGCTTCCTGGTACTTTCCGTATTTTCTCATGCTCTTATAAGCAAAGAAAGAAGCTACTGCTACAATTAATGCAATGATGAACAACATATTTCCTCCTGTCATTTATGTGATAAAATCTAAACGGTAAAATTCTTTCCTTAATTATTTACAAAATTCACTTTAGCTTTTCCAATCAATAAGTTAATTTACTATTAAATTTAACAGGTATTTACATGAAAAAAATAATTCTATTAATATTTATATTAATTTACACAATTAACTTTGGTCAGGATAGAATAACCGGAAAAAAGTTTGCAACACGTTCCGAAGTAATTGCAAAACATGGAATGGCGGCTACAAGTCAACCCCTTGCAACACAGGTTGCACTGGATATTTTAAAGAAAGGCGGAAGTGCAATTGATGCTGCTGTTGCAGCAAACGCATGCCTTGGATTAATGGAACCAACAGGAAGCGGAATTGGCGGCGATCTCTTTGCAATTGTATGGAGTGCTAAAGACAAAAAATTATTCGGATTGAATGCAAGCGGACGATCACCCTATTCATTAACTCTAGAATATTTCAAGAAAAACAATATTAAACATGTTCCCCCATTAGGACCATTACCTGTTAGTGTTCCCGGTGCAGTGGATGGTTGGTTCGAGCTGCATAAAAAATTCGGCAAACTTTCTATGATAGAAATTTTAGCTCCGGCAATTAAATATGCGCGCGAAGGATTTCCGGTATCGGAATTGATTTCTTATTACTGGCAGAGAAATGCGCAATCACTAAAACGGTTTCCCGGCTTCGAAGAAATTTTTATGAAGAATGGAAAAGGTCCTGCGAAAGGAGAAATGTGGACCAATATTTATTTAGCAAACACTTATGAAAAAATTGCAAATGAAGGAAGAGATTATTTTTATAAAGGTGAAGTTGCAAAAGTTATTGATTCATACATGAAAGAAGTCGGCGGATTTTTATCTTATAAAGATATGGCAGATCATACATCGGAATGGGTTGAACCGGTTTCAACAAATTACCGTGGTTATGATGTGTGGGAATTACCTCCAAACGGACAGGGAATAGCGGCATTACAAATGCTCAACATTCTCGAAAAATACCCTGTCAAAGAATTCGGGTTCGGCTCCAAAGAACACATTCATTATTTTGTTGAAGCCAAGAAACTTGCTTTCGAAGATCGCGCAAAATTTTATGCCGATCCGCAATTCAATAAAATTCCTGTTAAGGAATTAATCTCAAAGGAATATGCGGAGCAGAGAAGAAAACTTATAAATGATAACCGCGCCGCACGAACATTTGATGCCGGAAACCCGGCATTAAACGAGGGGGACACAATTTATTTAACTGTTGCCGATGAAGAAGGAAACATGATCTCCCTTATTCAAAGCAATTACAGGGGAATGGGAAGCGGAATGACTCCATATAAACTTGGCTTTGTCCTTCAGGATCGCGGGGAAATGTTTATGCTTGAAGAGGGACATTTTAATACTTATGAACCTCACAAAAGACCGTTTCATACTATCATTCCGGCATTTGTTACAAAAGATGGAAAACCATTTTTAAGTTTTGGTGTTATGGGCGGCGCAACACAACCCCAGGGACATGTTCAGATAATAATGAACATAATTGATTTCGGTATGAATATTCAGGAAGCCGGTGATGCACCAAGAATTCTTCACGAAGGATCATCTGAACCGACTGGGGAAAAAATGACCGATGGCGGCGAAGTTTGTCTTGAGTCTGCTTTTGATTATGAAGTTATACGTGAGTTAATTAAGATGGGTCATAAAATCCGCTACGATGTTGGCAACTATGGTGGCTACCAGGCAATTTTATATGATGCGGTCAATAAAGTTTACTATGGTGCATCGGAATCCAGAAAAGATGGACAGGCAGCGGGGTATTAAACTGCAATTGAAAATTTAGAATTGGGAATTGAGAATTAAATTCCCAATTCTTTTTAATTCATTTGGCAAGTTTAGATTTATAAATATCTACTATTACTAAAATCATTATAGCAAGAATTAGGAAATTCCATACAACAACGCTTACAATTCCGGGCCATTCCATTAACCATGTTGTACCTAAAGAAGTTGCTGCCGCTCCAAGAATACTAATTATACCGTTTGCAATTAGTAAATATCTAACCAGTTTCATTCGAGTTCCTTTTCTAAACACAGGAGCTATAAGTATCGTTGCAGCTCCTAAGAATCCATAACCGAACATTTCTAAAATCCAGCCAAGAGAGCGGGGATTTGCCATTGTAAGAAATGCTGCCCAGGAGGGTTGTTTAAATGTAAGTGCCGGCACCAATGATATCTGGATTGCATAATTGAGCCCAACCATAACAACATATGCACTGGTAAAAATATTTGCTGCAATCCGGAATACTTTCTGCTGACCGCTTGATGCTAAACGGAAAGATGTTGACATGAAAAGTGTGAATCCAAATAGCAATATAAAACCAAAAACATATGGTATTGTTTGAACATAATTGTAATTGGCAACAAAAATATATTCCCCTTGCCATGGTGGTTGAGGTTTGAACTGTGTAATTAATATTCCTATTGGTCCGGATAGTATTATACCGGCTATTGTTATAATTGCCGATACTAATAATAATTTCTGATTTGCATTTAACTCTTTCATTTTATCTCCAATTAAAATTTGTCCGAACGTAATACTTGAATATCTGTTGTGAAAATTACCATTGCGTAATTTGAATAATAATTTTTCTGACAGTGTTCTATAATTTGTTGAGCAATTAAATCGTTACAAATTACCTCAATTTGAATGTTCTGGTTTTGTCCCCAGTCGGCACTTCTTGTACCATGTGCGCCACTTCCTCTTGCTTCAACAATAGTATAACCTTTTGCTCCAAGATTTTTGAGGTCCTTTACAATCATTTGTTCTAAAATTGATTCGGTTATAATAGTAACTAATTTCTTTTGCATAATTTTTCCTCAATGAATCATTACAGACATCCAGTGATAGACCGGAATTCCAACAATTAGGTTAAAAGGGAATGTTATTACAAGTGATGCAGTTAAATAATAAGTCGGGTTAGCTTCCGGTACAGCGATACGCATTGCTGCCGGTGCTGCTATGTATGAAGCACTTCCGGCTAATGTTGCAAGAACAGCTGTTCCGCCTATTGATAGTCCGGCATAATAACCGATGACAGTTCCCAGTGTACCGGAAATTAGCGGCATTATTATTCCAAACATTATTAGAAATGAACCGGCACTTTTCAAATCGGATAATCTTCTTGATGCAACAAGTCCCATTTCGAGTAGAAAGAAAGTTAATGCTCCTTTAAATGGATCGAAGAATACAATCTTAACAGGTTTAACACCTTCGGGACCAAGTATATATCCGGCTATTAATCCGGTTAATAATAGATAGATACTTTTTCCAAACAGAACCTCGTGAACAAGTTTACCGTAAGTTACCCTGGTGTTGCTGGTTCTTATACGCGCAATAAAAATTCCGACTGCAATTGCGGGAATTTCGAGCAATACAAGCAGCACGGTTGTAAACTCTTCGTACTTAACGCCAATTCTATCTAAATAAATTAACACCACGGCGAATGTCACTGCACTTACAGAACCGTAGTGTGCGGCAATTGCAGCTGAATCAGCACGACTGAATTTACCGAGTCTTCTTAATATTAGGTAAGCTATAACAGGAATAATTAAGCCGATAGAAATTGCACCTATTGCTGGAAAAACAAGAGAGGAAAGATTCGATTCAGCTAATTGCACTCCACCTTTTAATCCAATTGAAAGCAAAAGGTAGATACTAATAATTTCGTAAATAGCTTCGGGTAGTTTTAAATCAGATTTAACTATTCCAGCAAGCAGCCCGATGATAAAGAATATAATCGCCGGATCTCTAAGGTTCTCTATCATTAATTTTCTTTCCTAATATTTATTATTCAAAGAAGGGGAAATGCCTTAACTAATACGGTATAAAGTTAGCAAATCTTATTCGAAAAATAGAAGGTTCGCAAATTATTTTTTAGTTAATAATGGCCCGGTTTTGTAGGGTTCTCAATTTTCCTTATTTTTGCACCGCATCCATAGCTCAGCTGGTAGAGCATCTGACTCTTAATCAGCAGGTCGCCGGTTCGAATCCGGCTGGATGCACTAGATGGGCTCAAGATTAATCTTTTGAGCCCTTTTTATAATATTTAATACGGTAAATCCTTAACATACAATTAAATATGTGTTATTAAATGGAATTTGCTTTATAATTAAGCGTATTGAAATTAGATTTAGATATTAAATTGAAAAATTTTTTTGAATTAACAGTGATTAAAATTCTATGAGAGAAATAAAATGTCAAAAAGAGTAGTAACATTTGGTGAAATTATGTTGCGGCTAAGTACTCCTAATTTTGAACGCTTCGTTCAATCACAGAATTTTGACGCAACATACGGAGGCGGAGAAGCTAATGTTGCTGTCTCAATTTCAAATTTTGGTTTGGAAAGTTACTTTGTTACAAAATTACCAAAACATGAAATTGGTCAAGCCGCAATTAATCATGTAAGAAGGTTTGGTGTTAAAACAGATTTTATTGCCCGTGGCGGCGAAAGAGTTGGAATTTATTTTTTGGAAACTGGTGCAAGTCAAAGAGCTTCTAAAGTAATTTACGACAGATCAAACTCTTCTATAAGTCAAATTAATCTTAACGATATTGATTGGGAAAAAGTTTTTGAAAATGCTTCCTGGTTTCATTTCACGGGAATAACTCCCGCATTAGGTAAAAGCGCACAGGAGTGTTTAATTAATGCATGCAGAATTGCTAAGGCTAAAAATGCCAAGATAAGTTGCGATTTAAATTTTAGAGCAAAGTTGTGGACCGAAAAGGAAGCTCAGTCAGTAATGATTCCCCTTATGGAATATGTTGATGTTTGTATTGCAAACGAAGAAGACGCCGAAAAAAGTCTGGGTATGAAACCAAAGGGAACGGATATTCATAAAGCGGAACTTAATGAAACAGGATATTTTGAACTTGCCAGAGAATTGAAAGAAAAATTCTCATTCGAAACAGTTGCAATTACATTAAGGGAAAGTTATTCAGCTTCCAGAAACGGATGGAGTGCACTACTTGTTGATGATAACGATTGTAAAACTCCATACCGAACTACACGGTATGATATTCAGATTATAGATAGAGTTGGCGGCGGAGACGCTTTTGCATCCGGATTGATTTACGGTCTGCTTACCAAAAGTAATTCGAAAGATGCAATTGAATTTGCGGTTGCCGCATCATGTCTTAAACAGACTATTCCCGGCGATTTTAATCACGTATCAATAGATGAAGTAGAAAAACTTATTAAGAGCGGCGGATCTGGAAGAGTTGAACGTTAGTTCAGGTTACTATACAAAAATAAATTCTGAGTTTATATGAAATATCACAGTAATTTTTTTATTGAAACAAATAAAATGGATTGGCAGGAATTTGTGCCCGGTTTACAGAGAAAATTCATGGGCTATAATGATGATATTATGATGGTGCAAATTCACTTCGAAAAGGGAGCTATAGGCACACTTCACAAACATCCGCATAGTCAATCCACTTTTGTTGCAAGCGGTAAATTTGTAGTGACTATTGGCAATGAGAAAAAAACACTCCAAACCAACGATGGATTTTATGTGCCGCCGGATATTGAACACAGTGTATTATGCCTGGAAGAAGGATTACTGATAGATACTTTCAGTCCAATTCGCGAAGACTTTATATCTGCAATTCCAGATCATAAAGTATAATGGTTAAGTAACAGAAAAATTTTTGAGTTTTACTTTTACTCAATTATAGTAACGCACTGAATTAATAATGGCTTATCCAAACTCTTTTAATTATTTTGAAATTTTAACCCCGCTTTGATTTCCTGTTTTCTTATTTTTTAAAATAAAGTGAAGATTATTACTTATAAATGGGTGTAATATAATTAAACCCCTGTAATGAATTAATTGTCTTTATATGTAGTTATTCGGTGAAAAATGTAGTTTAATTAAAAAACAACCACTAATTTTACCGCTCAACAAAATTAAATTTTAATGTATCATTAATAAAAATGGAGAAAAAATGTTACGCAGATTATTTGTACTCAGTTTACTTTTTGCCGTTTCGTTGTCTGTTATGGTTGCACAGCCAAGATTTGATCCCAAGGAACGCGCAAAAGAGTTGAAGGAAAGACTAAAGCTTGATGATAAACAAACAAAACAAGTTGAAGATATTTTTGCAAAGCAATCAGAACAGATGCAAGGAATGTTTAACGCCAGCGGCGACCGCGAACAGATGAGAGATCAAATGATGAAGCTTAGAGAAGAAACTAATAAGAAGATCGAAAAAATTCTTACTGATAAACAAAAAACCGAATACAAAAAGTACCAGGAAGAAATGCAAGCCAGAAGACAACAGATGCGACCAGGCGGTAATTAATTTAATCGATAACTAATTCTATATAAGGCATTGTAATGAAAAAGAAATATTTTATTTATGGTATAATTGCCGTTGCTCTAATTGTTACTGCGTTTCTTGTTTTTAGTGGCGGCAACTCCGAAGAGAGTAAATTTAACTTTGTAGAGGTTAAGAAAGGTAAAATTACCAATACAATAACAAGTACGGGAACTCTCGAAGCATTATCAACCGTTGAAGTTGGAACACAGGTATCGGGTAGAATTGCTAATCTTTATGTTGATTTCAATGATGAAGTAAGAAAAGGTCAACTGCTTGCATTAATAGATACAACCTTACTTGCCGCCCAGGTTAGAGACCAGCAAGCTATTCTTGAGAGAACCAAAGCTCAGTATAATGAAGCACTGGCAAAACACGAACGTAATAAACGGCTTTATGAAAAGAAATTTATTAGCGAGTTAGATTTTATTGCTTCACAAACACAAATTGAAACTGCGCTCGCTTCATTAAAATCAGCCGAGTTTGCAATAGAAAAAGCAAAAACAAATCTTGAATATGCATTTATAACCGCACCAATCTCCGGTAAAATAATAAATCGTAATGTTGAACAGGGGCAAACTGTTGCGGCAAGTTTATCTGCGCCTACACTTTTTACAATGGTTGAAGATTTATCCTCGATGAGAATTTTAGCTAATGTTGACGAAAGCGACATCGGCCAAATTAAAATTGGTCAGAGAGTTCAATTCACTGTTCAATCATTCCAGGATAAAAAATTTGAAGGTGAAGTCACTCAAATTAGATTAAGCCCTCAGACTATTCAGAACGTTGTAAACTATACAGTTGTTGTAAGAGCTGATAATAAAGAGAAACTCTTACTACCCGGAATGACAGCAACGGTTGATTTTTATGTTGCCGAAAAAGATGATGTTCTTATTTTGCCAAACATTGCAATGCGTTTTACTCCTCCGGATGAAATGATGGCAGAGTTTACCAAAAGAATGGAAGAACAAATTAAAAATATGCCCGATAGCTTAAAGAACAGGGGAATGGGTATGGGATTCGGACAGATGGGCTCCGGCAGTGGAAATGGCGGTGGTATGAATTTTATGAGAGGAAATCAGCAAGGTGGACGTAATAGAAATTTTGGAAGAGTATGGTATCTTGATGACAACGGTAAGCTTCAAATGGGAATGGTATTCCTTGGAATAAGCGATGGAAAGAATTCTGAAATTCTTAGAAGCAGAAACATTAAAGAAGGAATGAAACTAATCACGGGCATTGTTGAACCCGATACAAAAACGAGTTCTACCAATCCATTAAATCCAACACAACAAAATAGACCTCCCGGTTTTGGAAGAGGATTTTAAGGAGGTTCACTTTGGCTAGAAATATTATCAGAACTTCCGGATTGTCCAAAACTTATGTTATTGGAGAAGTTGAAGTTCATGCTTTAAGAAAAGTTGATATCAATATTGAGGAAGGTGAATTTGTTGCTATAATGGGTGCTTCCGGTTCAGGTAAATCAACACTTATGAATCTGCTTGGCTGTCTTGATAAACCAACTTCCGGTGAATATTTTATTGATGGACAGGACACAAGTAAATTTTCACCTAATCAATATGCATCTATTAGAAATCAGAAGATCGGTTTTGTGTTTCAGGGATTCAATCTGTTATCAAGAACAACCGCTTTAGAAAATGTTGAACTTCCTCTTCTTTATGATAGATCACACGGAATTAAAGACCCTGTTGAAAAAGCTAAGAAAGCACTTGAACGCGTTGGATTAGGAGATAGAATGCACCATATACCAAGTCAGCTTTCCGGAGGACAGCAGCAAAGAGTTGCAATAGCACGTGCTCTTGTAAACGAACCTTCTCTAATTTTAGCCGATGAACCAACGGGTAACCTTGATAGTAGAACTTCGGTTGAAGTCTTCTCGGTGTTCCAGGAATTAAATGATGAAGGAATTACAATTATATTGGTTACCCACGAAAGAGATTTTGCACTTTTTGCAAAACGAATTATTGAAATGAGAGATGGAAAAGTGATTAAAGATTTTGCTATTAAAAACAGATTGTTTGGTAAAGAAGAAATAAAAAAATTAGGTGAAGATTCTGTTCTTCGGGTAGAGGAGGATTAATTATGCAAGTAAAAAATATTTTGAAAGTAGCATTTCGAAGCATAATGAAGTCTAGAATGAGAAGTCTTCTTACTGCTCTTGGAATTATTATTGGTGTTGCTGCTGTTGTTGTAATGGTGGCGATAGGCGATGGTGCCCAGAAGCAAGTTGAAGATCAAATCTCTTCCTTAGGATCCAACCTGATTGTAATAACACCGGGCGCTTCTGCAAGCGGAGGTGTTAACAGAGGAATGGGCTCGTTCAATAGATTCACATTTGATGATGTTCAGAAAATTAAGGATGAAGCGACACTTATCACCGGTGTTACACCAATCGTGCGTTCCGGTGGACAGATTATTGGTGGTGTTGGCAACTGGTTTACACAGGTTCAGGGTGTCTCAGAAGATTATCTCGAAATAAGAGCATGGAAATTAAAATCGGGCGAGTTCTTTACGGAAAGAGATGTTCTGGCAAGATCTAAAGTATGCGTTCTCGGATCTGAAGTTGCAAAAAATCTATTTCCCGATGATGATCCTATTGGGCAGCAGGTTAGAATTAGAAATGTTCCTTTTAAGATTATCGGTGTTCTTGCAGAAAAAGGTCAGACTTCTGTTGGTACAAGTAACGACGATATAATTTTAGCACCTTCAAGAACCGTTCACGAAAGACTTTCAGGCGGTAGATTTATCGGATCGATTCAGGTTAGCGCTGTCTCTGCAAATCAGATTCCGAAAGCAAAAGAAGAATTAAGAAAGATAATGCGCGAAGCCCATAAATTAACGCAAGGCGAAGAAGATGATTTCACAATTCAGGACCAGGCGGATTTAGCAACTGCAGCTACTGAAACTTCTAAAATTCTTACAATCTTACTCGGCTCGGTTGCCGGGGTTTCGCTAATTGTAGGCGGTATCGGCATTATGAATATTATGCTTGTGTCTGTTACAGAACGTACACGCGAAATAGGGATTAGACTTTCAATTGGTGCGAGATCGTCTGATATATTAATACAATTTTTAACTGAAGCAGTTGTATTAAGTCTGGCGGGTGGGATTCTGGGAGTAGCCCTCTCCTTCGGGGTCTCTTACCTTCTGAATAATTATACGAGTCAGGCAGCAAATATTCAGCCGGAAATTATTTTTCTTGCATTCGGATTTGCCGGCGCAATTGGAATTTTCTTCGGGTTTTACCCGGCAAGAAAAGCTTCAAAACTTAATCCAATTGATGCATTAAGATATGAATAAAACAGAACCATCATTAATAATGATTTGGTAATTACTGAAAAATTTTTAGAGATATAGAATGAAAAAAATTAAAAACGTATTTGTAATAAGCATGTTAATTTTCCTCTCAACCTCATTTGCACAAAAGAAATTAACACTAAACGATGCAATTTCGATTGCATTACATAGCAATACCAGTTTAGTAAAATCTCAGAATAGTCTTATTACACAGCAAGCAAGTGTTAAAACAGCATACGGAGATTTAATACCAACGCTTGGAATCGGCGGTTCATGGGGATGGTCCAGAACTAATGACGACGGCGGTACACAGCTCGACTTCTTTGGAAGGGAACAGGTAATCCCTCCTTCACAGGTCGATTCAAGAAGTTTTTCATTATCTGCAAGCGGCAATGTTACGCTATTTAATGGACTTTCCAATTTTGCAAATATCAAGCAGAAAGAAACAAATCTTAATTCAGCTCTATTCGACTTCGATAAACTAAGACAGGATATTATGCTTCAAACAGCAAGCCTTTATTACTCAATTATCAGTTATGAACGGCTCCTTAAATTCCAGGAAGAAAATTACACTTATAACAAAAATCTTGCTGATAAAATTAAAGAGATGCTCGATTTGAAAATGATTACTGTTTCGGATGTCTATTCACAGGATGTTCAGACTGCTAATTCCGAGCTATCCCTTCTTCAGGCAAAAACAAACTATGAAAAAGCTAAAATTAATTTGCTGAAGTATTTAACTCTCGATATAACAGGTGAATATACATTCGAACAACCGCAGGATATTAATTTCAATTACTACACAAAAGAAGATCAGGTAAAACTTTTTGATACTGCATTAAAGAACAGAAAAGATTATCAGAGCCAGAAATTAAAATTAGAGAGTGCCGAGTATCAGATGACAATTGCCCGCTCGGGTTTATTTCCTTCATTAAGCGGAAATTACAGATATTCAACAAGCGCTATAAGACCTGGCGATCTTTTCAACAGACGTGTTTTCAGTCTCGGTCTCTCGCTAAACTTTCCAATCTTTTCTAACTGGAATACAGACTTTGCTATACAATCTGCAGATGTTCAGTTGAAAAATGTTAATGAAGATCTAATTGCACTTGAAAAAGAAATTAAAGCACAGGTAAAGAATACCCTTCTTGATCTTGAAACCGCAAAAACTCAGGTTGAAGTAACTCAGAAAAGTTTAATTGCTGCAAGGATGAACTGGAATATAAAAAGCGAAAATTATGAACTTGGCTCTGCTACTTTTATTGAAATGCAGCAATCGTATCGTGATTATTTGCAAGCTCAGAACAATGATATTCAAGCACAGTTTAGTTACTTTACAAAACAGTTCGAACTTATGAATGTGTTGGGTCTTCTTAATACAGAATTTTAATTACTCGTTTAGGTTTGATTAAAAGACCCCGGGAAGTTCTCGGGGTTTTTTATGGAACGTCCTCACCTCTTGCAGTAGTCCAGATTCTAAACCAGTCTTCACGACTCAAATTTATTTTTTCACCGTAAAGCGCCGACTTAATCCGCTCAATTTTACCGCTACCAATAACAACAGCAAAATTAACCGGGTGAACAAATAACCACGCTAAAGCAATAGAATCGATTGAAGGTGCGCCATACTTGTTTACTAATTCGTAAAGTAATGACCGGACACGATTTGTTCTATCGGAGTTGTCGTAAAATAATTTTCCTCCGGCAAGAGGTGACCAGACCATAGGAGTAATTTTTCTTTCATGTAAGAAATCGATGTTGCCGTTATCAAAGTTTTCATGATTTAAAACCGACACCTCAATTTGATTTGTAAAAAGCGGAAAATTCAATCTCGATTGCAGCAAATTAAACTGATGGGGCAGAAAATTTGAAACACCAAATTCTAATACCTTCCCGGATTTTTTCAACTCTATAAATGCATTGGCAACTTCGTCTGCGTTCATAAATGGATCCGGACGATGAATGAGTAGTAAATCAATATAATCGGTTTTCAAATTCTGAAGAGATTTATTGACCGAATCTATAATATGATTTTTACCTGTATCGTAATACTTAATTCTTCTTTCGGGGTATTTGGAGGAGAGCAGTTTAATTCCACATTTAGTAACAATCTGCATTTTACTTCTTTTTGAAGGATTATTCATCAAAACATTTCCGAAAAGTTTTTCGCATTCATAATCACCATATATATCAGCATGGTCGAATGATGTTATACCAATGTCGATACATTGGTTTATTAAACCATTTAATTCCATTGATGAATAGTTCCAGCTATTTAAACGCCATAATCCAAATACGATTCGCGATAAATTAAAGGCCATTTTAACTCTCCAAATTGATAGGTGTAAAAATAAAGTATCTTCAGAACTTTTCTAGAATTAAAACATCTTTTTAAATGTGTTGATATTAATTAATTACAGAATTATTTTTTGAACCGTTACTTTAATTATTGGTGGAAATTTTGAAGAAGTATAGAAATCATATTACAAGTTTATTACTGACATTTGTTCTTTTATCATGCACAGCATCTGACCGCTTTACATTTGTTGCACCGGAATATAAAAATCTTAATCAATCGGGGGTTGAGATTCTTATTATGCCGTTTATTACTAATCTGTTTGAAACAAACCAGCTCCAGGAATATATAGAAAGAAAAAACAAATCCAGTGAAACACTAACAACAAAAGAGATAGAGTTACTGGAGAACTACATACCGATTTTACTGGCAGAAAATTCATTTTCAAAAATTACAAAAGCGGAAAAGAAATCGTTAAAAACTCCTATTAAATTCGATCATATTATTCCAGAAGGTTCCGATACTACAAAAAGAGTATATGTTCCCCGGATAAAAAATCTTACTTACGAAGACATTATCCCTAAATATATTTTCTTTATAGAAGATGCTTACTTTAACAAATCCGGAGATGAAAAGGGAGTCTTTATGGGTCGCGGTTCCGAATCATTTTTTGTGTTCAATGCCGGAATTGAATACCTTTTATGGGATAATCATAACGGAAAAATCGCTGCTTTCGGAAAACTTCAAACAAAACAGAAATTATTAGCATTGCCTAATAAGGAATCTTACCTAACAATTCTTGAAACATTTGTTGTGGATTTATTGAGAGATAGCCCCCTCGCTCAGAAGAAGATTTATTTCTAATCCCCCCCGATTAAATCCTTTTTCACTTTTAAATCTGCCTTCATTATTCCTATCTTTACGCCCAAAATCAAAAAATAAGAGTGACCAATGAGAAAGCGTACTCTACTATTATTATCCGCAATTTTATTATTTACAATTAATGTCTCATCCGCACAAAGTAATCAAATAAAAGTCCTTAATCCGGGTTTTGAAAAATTAAAGTCTTCTGGAAGTGCGGAAAACTGGAATGTTGAATCAACCGGAAAAATTGAATTTTCAAATAGTAACTCCCATTCCGGTAAAACATCTGCAGCAATGATACATGAAAAATGGGCTCAGAGCGTTTTATCATCAGATGAGATTAATTTAAAAGTGGGTCACATTTATAAATTAAGCGCATGGGTTAAAACAGCGAACGCTATAACAAATCCAATTGATCAGTATCCAACATCAGTAGCCGCCGCTCTTACTATGGAATCATTTCCATTTACAAACAGCTCAACATCAGTTGGCGTTACAAAAGACTGGCAAAAAGTTGAGGTGATGTTTGTTGCAACTAAATCGAAGGACCGAATTCGTTTACACTTTGGATATAATGGAAATGCAAAAGGTACAGTTTGGTTTGACGATGTTGAATTATCGGAAGTAACAGATATATCAGAATATATTCCGCTTGAGACTGTTAAGTGGTATGGACCTGCATTTAGATATGAAGACAAAGGGTGGATATTTGTTCACATAGAAGGTAAACCTTATAACCGCGGCTACCAGTATGGTTATCTGCTTGCTGAAGAAATTAAAATTTTTATAGAGAAACTTGCTGTAAATTATAATAGTTCCGATCCGCAAAACGGATGGAACCGGACTAGATTTGAAGTTGATGCAATGATGTTACGTAAATATGAAGAAGAATATTTAACCGAGATGAAAGGAATTGCAGACGGAGCAGCAAAAGCGGGCGTAAGAGTTTTTGACCGTCCGGTGGATTTTCTAGATATAGTTTCTATCAACTCGTCAATTGATCTTGATTATGCACAGAGCGCATTGCGAGTAACACCCAATCCATTAACCGGTAAAAGTTTTCTTTCCAGCGAAGACGAACTGAGTATTACAGAACGGCTTCACAAATGCTCTGCGTTCCTTGCAAATAATTCAGCAACAAAAGACGGGAAAATTGTTTACGGACAAATTTTTATGTGGGGCGGATACACAGGTTATCACTGGAATGTAATTGCCGATGTTCAACCTTCGGAAGGAAACAGGTTGGTTTATCAGACTTATCCCGGCGGAATCCATTCGGGTGCCGATTTTTATATCAACAGTGCCGGAATTATGCTTGGCGAAACCACAGTTCAGCAAACTCCATACAATCCAGATGGAATTCCTCAATCCAATAGAATCCGTAAAGCCGCACAATATGCAAACAGCATTGACGACGTTGTAAAAATTATGACGACAAAAAATAACGGAATGTATACAAACGACTGGCTTATTGGCGATACAAAGAAAAATGAAATTGCAATTCTCTTGCTTGGAACATATAAGTGGAAATTGTGGAGAAGTTCTAAACAGGAATGGTACGGTGACGCAAAAGATTTTTACTGGAGTAACAACAACAACAAAGATCTTGAGGTTAGAAAAGAATACATTCAGAATGCTGACGAAGCACCGGCAGATATTATCTGGCGACCGGCTAACCGCGATATCGCATTCTGGAATTTTTATCACGAAATGAAAGGTAATATTGATCAAACAGCGGCGTTTGATTTGTGGAATTCATCGCCTATTAACCGTCCACATGCATGCGATGGCAAAGTAACTACTTCGGAAATGGTTGAAAATCTTATGTTTTTTGCTCACATCGGTAAAGTTACACTTCGTGAACAGTTTGTAGGTGAGAACGGAAGAATTCCAGATTTACCGAATGCGCTAACAAGGTTTACACTCGGTTACACGGTGGCGAACCCGGTCTATGTTGCTAACAAACTCAAGGAGCTAAAAAACAGACAAATTGTTCAGCAGACACAAAAAGAGTTATCGAATAATTTGAGCGAAGTAAAAGAAATTTATTCGTTCAATAAAAATAGTTTATGGAAAGGAACTGTTTATCCTTCCTCTGAAAAAGAGAATTGGTTTGTTAGCGCGACGGCATCATACTTTAATTTCTTGAAGCAGATGCCATCAAATCCTGATGCTGCATTCAATTATTCTAAAGATGAATTGACCGAGTTAAATTATCGGCTGTTGTATGTAATCAGCAAGGAAGGAACTATTGCCCCACTTAACGCTAAAACGGTTTACGATAAATATAACGGTTACCAGATCCCGAGAATAAAAGGAACGTATTTATTACACCAGTTAAGACTGATGCTAGGGAATAAAACATTTGCTGAAATGATGAATAAAATTCACTCTGATTTCAGGGAAAAGAATATCACAACCGAACAGTTCATTGTATCAGCAGAAAAAATAACGGGCAAGCAATTACGGAATTTTATTATGCAGTGGCTCGATAGTGAAGAAGTTCCGGCAATTTCAGTTAATGCGAACTCAGTTCAATCGGATGACCGATGGACGTTAAACGTGAACATAAAACAGAATAATCCTGCGTTTAACTTTTTTACTACTCTTGCAATTGAAAACGGGAAAGAAAGAATTATAAAATTAGTTGAAGTAAAAGGTAATGAGCAGAACTTTGAATTTATTCTGAAAGAGAAACCGGGTAGAGTAATTTTTAATTACGGCAGCGATATTCCTGTTCAAAACAATAATTTTTATACATATCAGAATTTCTTCGATGACTTTGCCACGACACTTATCATTTACGGAACAACCCAGCAGATAGAGGCAAATCATACCATTGCCCTCCGTTATCAGAAAATGGTAGCAGACCGGTTTACAGAAGTGTTTCAACCACTTAAGAAAGATAGCGAGGTTGATGAAAGCGAACTTTCAAAGAATGATCTTATTATTCTTGGCGGTCCATCGGAAAATTCTATAGCTAAAAAGGTTTTAGCACAGATTGGAATTGAATGCGGAAAATATTTCTTCAAATGGAACAGTCAGCTTTATAATAATAATGACGACGGACTCTATCTCACTTATCCTAATCCGTATAATCCTGGGAAGACACTCTATATATTCATCGGGAACAGCGCGCAGCAGTTATATCAGATGACAAAAGCGCATCAGACAATGCCGGCATGGGCGCTTTTCAAAGGCAGTAGAATCGTTAAGAAAGGATATCATTCCAATCCATTATTAGAGATAAATCTATAATTAATTTCACAAAACCGGCTCATAATTAATGGGCCGGTTCAAATTTTCTTTCTAAAATATTTGTTAATCAGATTTTCACTCTAAAAACTCAGGTCAAAAAATTTTTTGCTCTTTCATCTTTTCGTCCTTTCAACTAAGTTGCTGTAGAAATAAAATTCTAACAGATGAAAGAAAGGGAAGACAACACTAATAATCTTTTTGGACTTTCAAGACGCGAATTCTTAAAATGGTCTTCTGCTCTTGGCGCTACGGCATTAACCGTCGGCGGAATCTCCGAAGTAGTCGGTTATATCGAATCTAAAACCCAACCTTTTGTATTAGCAGATCAAATTATAAGAACAGGATGCCCGGCACATAATTGCGGTGGACGTTGTTTGTTGAAGGTCTTTATTAAGAACAATAAAATTATCCGAATAGAAACCGACGATCGCCCGAATGATTCGATAGAAGATCCTCAATTGAGAGCTTGCATAAGAGGAAGAGCTTATCGTAAACGTCAGTATCATCCGGATAGATTAAAATATCCTCTCAAGCGTATCGGAAAACGCGGAGAAGGAAAGTTTGAACAGATACCATGGGACGAAGCTTATAATAAAATTGTACCGGAAATTAAGAGGATAAGAAATACTTACGGCAATAGTTCTATATATGTTCCCTACGGAACAGGAAGTTATAATCAGGTTAACGGAAGACAAACTGCAGTTCGACTTTTCAATCTTATTGGCGGCTCACTTGGATTTTACAACAGCTATAGCTGGGCTGCAATTTCTAAAGCTACTCCTTATGTGTTCGGAACGAGCATCACCGGAAATCAAAGACAGGATTGGGTAAACTCTAAATACATTATTATGTGGAGCTGGAATCCTTGTGAAATGCGTGATGGAACTAACAGTGAGTACTTCCTTAAAAAAGCAAAGGAGAACGGTGCTAAAATAATTTGTATTGATCCCCGGATGAGTATGAGTGCAGTTGCACTTGCAGATGAGTGGATTCCAATTCGTCCCGGTACCGATGTTGCATTGATGAGCGCAATGGCTTATGTAATGATAACAGAAAATATTTATGATAAAAATTTCGTTTCAAAATATTGTGTCGGTTTCGATTCATCTCAAATGCCTGGAGATTTGGAGAACGAAGAGAGTTATAAAGATTATATTTTAGGAACACGCGATGGAATTCCTAAAACTCCACAATGGGCTGAAGATATTACAACCGTTCCAAAAGAAACAATTATTAAAATCGCACGCGAGTATGCATCAATAAAACCGTCAATGCTCTATCAGGGTTATGGAATGCAGAGGCGTGCATTTGGAGAAACAGCAGTTATTGGCGGATGCGTACTTGCAGCATTGACCGGAAATATTGGAATACCCGGCGGTTGTGCAAGCGGAATTGCTCTTCAGGCAGATGATGGCGGTCCATTCTGGAATGTTTTTCCAACCGGACCAAATCCAATTAAAACAAGAATACCAACCTTTCTATGGACCGAAGCTGTAATTCGTGGAAAAGAACTAACTGCTGCAGAGGGAATTGTAGGAGCTGATAAACTTGATAACAATATTAAGCTAATATATGCAGTTGCAACGAATGCTTTGATAAATCAACATGCAAATGTTAACCGCACTGCAAAAATTTTGGGTGACGAAAAATTAGTTGAGTTCATTGTTGTTCACGAACAATTTATGACTCCAACTGCAAAGTTTGCCGATATTGTACTTCCGGTTTGTACACAATTTGAAGTGTGGGGACTTGAAGACGGATGGAAATATGGTGACGAAGTAATTCTAATGCCAAAGATTGTTGATCCTCCTTATGAAACTAAGAGTGATTATCAGATCTGTTCAGAAATAGCGGAGCGGCTTGGTGTTAAAGATGAATATACAGAAGGAAGAAACGAAAAAGATTGGATCGAATGGGCATTAGAAGAATACCGTAAAACTAGATTTCCAGATGTGCCTAATCTTAAAGAGTTTGAGAAAAGCAACAAAGGTGTTTACTCTGTTCCTGTAACAGAACCTAAAATTGCATTCAGGGATTTTAGAAAGGATCCTAAGAAAAATCCTCTTAAAACTCCTTCGGGTAAAATCGAAATTTTTTCGAAAACACTTTTTGAAATGAACAAATCCGGAACAATTCCACCGATTCCCAAATACATTCAGGAGTGGGAAAGTCCATTTGGCTGTGAAGCAAAAAAATATCCGCTTCAAGCCGTGGGTCATCACTATATGGCGCGAGTTCATTCAACACACGATAATAATGAATGGACTGACGAAGCTTTTCCTCAAAGGGTTTTCATCAATCCAATTGATGCGGAAGAACGAAATATTAACGACGGCGAAGAAGTTAAAATATTTAACGATAGAGGAACGATCATTATTAAATGCCGTGTGACAAACAGAATTTTACCGGGAGTGATTGATATTCCGCAAGGTGCCTGGTGGGCACCGGATAAGAATGGAATTGACAGACGCGGATGTATAAATGTTCTAACTTCAGAAAAGTGGACACCGCTTGCATTTGGAAATGCACAGCATACTATTATGGTTCAGGTGGAAAAGGTTTAGTTATGAAAAAACAGTATGCATTCTATATTGATACGAGTAAGTGTTCTGGATGCAAAGCTTGTCAGGCGGCATGCAATGATAAACATGATACTGGCAGCGGGGTTTTATGGCGGAGAGTTTACGAAGTGAGCGGAGGGGAGTGGTTAAAAAATAGTAACGCATGGATTCACAAAGTTTATGCATATAATATTTCTATGGCGTGCAACCATTGCGAGGATCCAATCTGCGCCAGAGTTTGTCCGACAAAAGCAATTTATAAAAGGAAAGACGGAATTGTTCTGATTGATGATAAGAAATGCATCGGCTGCAAATATTGTGAGTGGGCATGTCCTTATGGCTCGCCTCAATACGATTCCGATAAAGGCATAATGACTAAGTGTACATTCTGT
>JBBIHP010000006.1:49535-63365 GCA_037446915.1 Ignavibacteria bacterium | reverse complement strand
GATTTTTCAAGTGGCAACCAAACAAGCGGTTTTACATTGAAGCGGATTGTAAACGGATCATTTGATGGATAAAATATTGGTTTATCATCAGTAAAATATTTACTTGTCACTTCCAAAATTCCAGCCCAGCGAGATAATTTAGTGATGTAACAAATTAATCTATCACCAATTTCGATTTTTTTTTGCAGCACCCTCTTGTCGTGGACGAAATCCAGATATAGATTGATCTGATTTTGAAAATGCCTCATAAGTTTCAGGTGAAAACAAATCAGTGTAATATTTCATATTACCTCAAATATTAAAACCACATAACTATTAGTTAACCCGCCACAGGATACATTGTCTTTATCACGATATCCCGCAACGTTTATTTCGTTTTTTAATTAAAATCCCTGTCCCAATGCGTGCTATTCTTCCAACAAAACGGATGACAAACGTTCCATCAACAAAATAGAGTTTAATTAACTTCTAACTACAAACAAGTTTTCATTTAATTTTTCAGGTAGAATAACAGTATATGCTGGATCTATATTCATCAGAACTAAACTCCCCGTGTTTAATTCCAAAGCATTTATCGTAGAAGGGCAGGTTCCCCGATAAGTAGTATGTGAATTTTATTACGACTATTTGCAACATAAAATATGTATCTGGAAATAGCAAGAGAATTTTAATGCATAACAATTTTTGTTTACTTGATTGATTGGATGAATGGATGGAAGAAGGAATGAAGGAAAGATGGAATGAAGGAAAAAAGGAAAGATGGGATAATTGAGATGATGAATTACAGACTTGTTTGATTGATTGGATGATTGGTTGAATAAAAGTAAACAATACGTTTTTTATTGTATGTAATAAATTGTAAAGGAATGATGGAAAGATGTAGGTGCGTTGTCCTTCGACAATCCTTGGGCAAGCTCAGGATTTGCTCAGGACTAAAGGTTCTCGCCAAAATTTATCCGCCTCAGGATGCAGACGGCGGACAAGCTTAGTGCTTGTTTCTTTGTTACTGATCACTCGTTACTTGTCACCCTTTGCTGTTCCTCCTGCTAAATCCGTTTCTATTTTCTATAAATTATTTTTTTAGCGTTACCACTATTAAGCTCAATTCAACAGTTCAACATCTTTACAATTCACTACCCCAACAATTCTTAATCTCATCACCGATAACCGACAACCAATACACAGAAAACCCCGACCCTTTTCTCCAAACGCAACTAATTCCATATATTTGCTGTTGTAAAAACGATAGATAGTCTAAGAAAGGAATAACTTGAACGAAAAACGTGTAATAGTTGCAATGAGCGGCGGAGTAGATTCCTCCGTAGCAGCGGCTCTTCTGCATAATCAGGGTTACGAAGTAATTGGTATTACAATGAAGACTTGGGGCTTTATGGAAGTTGGCGGCGCACCAAAACATGAATCCGGATGCTGCTCGCTCGATGCAATATTCGATGCAAAGAATGTTGCAACACATCTTGGCTTTCCGCATTACACAGTCGATTTTACAAAAGCTTTTGAAGAAGCGGTAATAGAAAATTTTGTGGATGAATATTTACACGGTAGAACCCCTAATCCATGTGTTGTTTGCAACAGAAAAATTAAGTGGGAAGAATTACTAAAGAAAGCCGATTCGCTTGATGCTAAATACGTTGCCACCGGTCACTATGCTACTGTAAATTACAATCCCGATACAAACCGATATACGCTTCGCTATTCAAAAGACGATAGAAAAGATCAAACTTATGCATTGTGGGGACTAACACAGGAAAGTTTGAGCAGAACATTATTTCCACTGGGAAATTTAACAAAGGATGAGGTAAGAAAATTAGCCGAAGATTATAAACTGAAAACTGCTGCAAAACCCGATAGCCAGGAAATATGTTTTGTTGCCGATGATAATTACGAAAGATTTTTGCGAGAAAGAATTCCTGATGTAATTAATAATGTAGAAGTGGGTGACTTTGTCTATCACGGTAAGAAAGTAGGTAAACACAAAGGAATTCCTTTCTATACAATTGGTCAGCGCAGAGGATTAAATGTTTCTCTCGGTAAACCTGTTTATGTAAAAGATATTGACCTTGATGCAAATACAATTGAGATTGCTGATAAAGAAGAACTACAGGAAAGTTTTGTTACTGCAGAAGATATTAATTATGTAAGCATAAATTCATTAAAACAAGGTGAAATTGTATTCGGTAAGATCCGCTATTCCGATAGAGCATCGAAGGCAGAAGTTGTTGAAGCATCATCATCCGTAATCAAAATAAAATTTGATGAGCAGAAAAATGCTGTTACCCCGGGTCAGTCGCTTGTTCTTTATGATGAACTTGGATACGTTCTTGCCGGCGGTATAATTACAAAATAAATTCCATTCATTATGCTGGATATATTTCAGCATCGTCGCCCATTACTAACAGATCCCGATTTACATCGGGATGACATAAACATTGTAAAAAAGAGCATTGGTCATTCTGATGCAAATCAGAATCTGATCGTTAAAACTTTTTTCGTTTACAGATCCAGATTTTCACCAAGATGACTAAACATTGTCATGCTGAGTTTATTTCAGCATCTTCATACCAATTACCAACAGATCCCGATTCACATCGTGATGACAAAAAGCAATCGTCATTCTTAAATCAAGAAATAATCTCTTTATTTATTAAAAATTAATTACGATATTTGCGCCGGTATTCAAAGGGTAATACTATAATAGTTTTATTCAACATAAAAAATTTTTCTGGAGGTAAGTCTTCGAACGGAAATTTAGCACAAATGGAACACTTAATGCTAAAGTCCTTCTTCTCAATCAGAGTTATGAACCATTAACGATATGCAATGTTAAGAAAGCAATAATTCTTGTTATTCTTGGTAAAGCAGAATTAATAGCCGATAATCAGCGTAAAAAAATTCATTCAGTTTATAATTCATTCCCATGGCCTACTGTTATTCGATTAAATGATTTTATCCGTGTACCTTATAAAAAAATAATTCTAACACGTAGAAATATTTTGAAGAGAGACGGACATAAATGTGCATATTGCGGAAGAGGTGATCTACCATTAACAATTGACCATGTAATTCCTAAATCCAAAGGTGGGGATGAATGCTGGGAAAATTTGGTTGCCGCGTGTTTACCTTGCAATAACAAGAAAGGGGACAGAACTCCAGAAGCTGCAAATATGCAGTTAAGAATTAGAGCATATACTCCTAACCATATTATGTTTATAAAAAACTCTGCTGGTAGGGTCGATGAAACCTGGAAGCCCTATTTATTCCATTAAGCGTAATTTTCCTATTTTTTCACTATTTTTGTCCGTTCAATTTTTCAACAATTAATATTCAATACTAATTATGGCTAAAAAACGGATTTTGAGCGGAATGAGACCAACCGGCAAACTTCACCTTGGTAATTACGTCGGTGCTCTCGAAAATTGGATAAATCTACAGGAGCAGTATGAAAGCTACCACCTTGTAGCGGATTACCACGTTTTGACAACAGATTTATCTACTAATGAGATTTATGACAATACAATTGAAATGGTGATTGATTGGCTGGCAGCCGGATTGGATCCGGAAAAAGCTCCAATATTCAGACAATCACAGATTAAAGAGCATTCGGAGTTATTCTTGTTATTTTCGATGTTAATTACAAAAGCCCGGCTCGAAAGAAATCCTACACTCAAAGAGCAGGTAAGGGATTTGAATATTGAGAATCTAACCTATGGTCATCTTGGATATCCTGTTCTTCAAGCCGTCGATATTCTACTTTATAAAGGGGAAGTTGTACCTGTTGGCGAAGATCAATTACCGCATATTGAAATTACTCGCGAGATAGCAAGACGATTTAATCAACAGTATTCGCCGGAGAATCCGGTATTTCCGGAACCTGAAGGAAAGATTACGCAATTTCCACGTCTGCCCGGACTTGATGGAAAAAGGATGAGTAAATCTCTTGGTAATACTATTTTTCTGTCTGATGCTCCCCATATAGTAGTTCAGAAGTTACGTAAAGCTGTTACCGATCCGCTTAAAGTAAGAAAGAATGATCCAGGAAGACCTGAAATATGTTTGGTCTTTACATATCATCAAAAATTTAATCCATCCGAAACTCAGGAAATTGAAAGTGGATGTAGAAGTGGTTCACTCGGCTGTGTTGAATGTAAATTAAAATGTGCATCTAAGATAAATGAAATATTAAGCCCAATACTCAGAAAAAGAATAAGTTACGAAAATAACCTGAATAAGGTTATTGATGTTTTGAAACAGAGCGAGTCAATTGCCCGGAAGGTTGCCGAAGCTACCATGAACGAAGTACATGATAAAATGAAACTGGGTTAACAATGTATAAAATTAAGTTACAGGATTTTGAAGGTCCCCTCGATCTGCTATTATTCTTTATTAAAAGGGATGAACTGGATATCTATGACATTCCGATTTCCAAGATAACAAGGGAATTTATGGAATATCTTCATCTACTGGAGCAGCTTGATCTTGAAATTGCCGGTGACTTTATTTTAATGGCCGCTACCCTAATGCAGATAAAAGTGAAAATGCTGCTCCCGAAAGAGATTGATGAAAAAGGGGAGGAGATTGATCCTCGAGCAGAACTTGTTAAAGCTCTTCTTGAATATAAACGATACAAAGAGATGTCGGAAGAATTCAGTTATCTTGAATCTAATATGCGCCATTATCATTTCAGAAGTAATTTTGACGAGGATGAAAAACAAGCACCTAACGACTTAAATGTTCTACTTAAAAATGTTACTCTTTACGACCTTATAAAAGCTTTTAAGAAAGCAATTATAGAAAAACCAGCAGAACCTGTTCATGAAATTAAGAAATGGAATGTTACAATTGACGAACAAATGGAATATATCTCACAAAAACTTGATGGTGGAAAACAGATTTCATTTATAGAATTGATGAAAGATCTGGCAAGTAAAATAAGAATTGTTGTTACGTTCATTGCAATGCTCGAAATGGTTAAAGCCGGTAAAATCGGTTTAAGGGAATCTAAATCACTTAATGATTTTATAATATATGGATTTGCTAATGGATAACATTTATATATCTGTTGTAGAAGCATTAATCTTTGCAGCCGATGATCCGCTTTCAAGTAATGAAATTATTACTGCTATAAAAGCTATTGACGGCAATGATATCTCTATTACCGAAGAAGAGATCGAACAAACTGTTGATGATCTGAACGAAAGATACTCGCAGAATGGTAATGCTTTCAAGATTCTAAAAATTGCTAATGGATATATCTATGCTACAAAACCGGACCATGCTAAATATGTCGGTTTTCTTTCTACAGAAAAAAGTAAACGCCGCTTAAGTCAGGCAGCTTTAGAAACACTTGCAATTATAGCTTATAAGCAGCCTTTAACCAAACCGGAATTGGAATCGATCCGCGGTGTAAATTCAGATTATACAATAAATACACTCCTCGAAAAAAATCTTATTACAATTCAAGGAAGAGCAGAAACAGTAGGACGTCCACTTCTATATTGTACTACAGATGAATTTCTTAAGTACTTCGGATTAAAAAATATAACGGACTTACCTAAACCAAGAGAAATTGAAGAGATTATGAAAGATGAGGATTTTATTGAACAGAAGAGAAGAATAATGATGAGTGGAATTGAAGAGACAATAGAAAATGAAGTTGAAAACAATAATGATAATGAACCTGAAATTGAAATAGAAGATGAAAGTACGCCTGAATAAATTTTTATCCGAATGCGGGGTTGCTTCCCGTCGTAAATCTGAAGAATATATTAATGAAGGAAGAGTTGCGGTTAATGGAAAAACCGTAAACGAACTCTCTTTTTTTGTTGATGATGAAATTGATGTTGTTACTCTTGACGGCGAGAAAATTAAAACACAAAAAAAAGTCTATTTCCTTCTTAATAAACCCCGTTCATTTATTACTACAACCGATGATGAAAAGGGAAGAAGAAAAGTTACAGACCTGATTAAGTCCGGACAGAAAATTTATCCGGTAGGAAGGCTCGATTATGATACCACCGGAGTATTAATTCTAACTAATGATGGAGAGTTTACAAATTTCCTTACTCATCCAAAGAATAATATACCGCGTGTATATAAAGCCTCACTAAACAGAAAATTGGAAGAAGAAGATCGCTTAAAATTGGTTAAAGGTATTACACTCGATGGTAGAAAAAGTAAATTCACAGATATCTCTTTTATTAAAAAGCATGTTTACGAAAAAGTTTTAGTTACTGCTACAGAAGGGAGAAATCATTTTGTAAAAAGAATGTTCGAGATACTTGGATACAAAGTTACTTCTCTTGAAAGAGTTACTTATGGTCCTTTTGATGTAAAAGGTATTCCGGCCGGCGGTTATAGAAAATTATCATATTCAGAAATTGAGAATGTCTATAAAATATATAGTAAATAAAGAACTTATTATGATGCTCTTTATCTGTAGTATTGCATTTGGGCAGATAAAAGATACAACTACATTTAAACGAACTACTGCTTTAAGCAACTTGAATGAGCTTAGAGATCAGCTTGATGATTCTTTTAATGATCCTAATTTCAGCAACGCATTGTGGGGTGTGCTTGTTAAATCCCTAAAGACCGGCGAGATAATTTATAAACGGAATTCTGATAAACTCTTCAATCCAGCTTCTAATATTAAATTATTTACTTCTGCCGCTGCATTAAAATTACTCGGGCCAAATTATGTTTACCAGACTAATATTCTTGCAAATGGATTGATTAAAAACGGAAAGCTTGAAGGTGATTTAATTATACAGGGTTTTGGAGATCCAACTATATCAAACCGGTTTTACAAAGGCAATTCAACTACCATATTTGAATTATGGGCTGATAGTCTTAAAGCCAGGGGAATTAACGAGATTAATGGAAATATTTTCGGTGACGATGCTACGTTCGACAACCTTAATATTGGCAAAGGCTGGATTTTAGATAACGACTCTAAATGGTTCAATGCTCCCTCAGGTGCTCTCTCTTTCAACGATAATATGGTTATGATAAAAATAAAACCGACTGAAACAGGACTTCCATCTGAAATTGAAATCATTCCAAATACCGGATTTGTTCAATTGGTTAAAAAAGTAATTACCGTAAATAATAATATCTCGCAAAATGTTAAAGTAAGTCGTCTAACCGGTTCAAATACAATAAATATAATCGGTTCTATTCAAAAAAATTCTGATGTGGTTATTGAATATGTTTCGGTAAATGAACCTACTCTTTTCTACCTGAATGTTTTTAAGGAAATACTTGAACAGAAGGGAATTATAGTAAAAGGAAAAATAAGCAGCATCACAAATGCAGATAAAATAATATTAGCTGAAAACCTTTCTCATCTATTTACACACGAATCAGTTCCGCTTCATATGATTATTAAAGAACTGAATAAGAACAGTAATAATTTTTATGCGGAACAAATCTTAAAGACCATTGGTTATGAAGCTTATAATTATGGCTCTACAGAAAATGGTGTTCTTGCATCAAAAGAATATTTCAAATCAATGGGAATTGACCCGCTTAGCATGGTTATGGTTGATGGATCAGGTTTATCGCGGTTAAACCTTGTAACGCCAAGACAAATAGTAAATTTGTTAACTTTTATCTATAGCTCTGAGGAGTTTGAAATATTTTACGATTCACTACCAATTGGTGGAATGGACGGAACACTTGCCAATAGAATGAAGAAAATTACCGCAGAAGGAAAAGTAAGAGCCAAACCGGGATTTAATGAAAATATTTCTTCGCTTTCAGGTTACTTAAATACATTAAGCGGAGAAACACTTGTCTTTTCGATTATGGTTAATAATTTTCTGGTTTCACCTAATCTTGCAAATTATATTGAAGATAATATCTGTAATAGACTTGTAAATTTTGTTAGAAATTAATTGGAGGAAAATTGGAGAATCTGAATCCTGAACAGGAATATAATTCTTTAGTTCAAAGACGTTACGAAGAATTAAAAGAGCTGAATGAAAAAGGAATTATGCCGTTTGCGTACAGCTACGATGTTGATAACTATTCAATGAATATCAAAAACAATTATGATCAGTATGAAAACAAAGATGTAAAAATAGCCGGTAGAATTATGGCTATTAGAAGAATGGGTAAAGCTTCTTTCGCTCATATTCAGGATATGGAAGGAAGAATACAGATTTATATGAAGAAGGATGATATTGGTGAAATTTACGACATCTTTAAACTCCTTGATATCGGTGATATTATAGGTGTAGAGGGCTATGTATTCAAAACGAAGACTGGTGAAATCTCGGTTCATGCTAAATCTTATCAGCTACTGGCAAAATCACTCTTGCCAATTCCAATTGCAAAAGAAGCTGTTGATGAAAGCGGCAACAAAATAATTTACGATCAGTTCGCCGATAAAGAGTTAAGGTACCGTCAGCGTTATGTGGATTTAATTGTTAACCCTGATGTTAAGAAAGTATTTATACTTCGCTCTAAAATTGTAACAGAGATAAGAAAATTCCTTGACAGCAAAGGACTGGTTGAAGTTGAAACTCCGATTCTACAACCATTGTATGGCGGTGCCACTGCTCGTCCTTTTGTTACTCACCACAATGCTCTGGATATAGATCTCTACCTTAGAATTGCAGACGAATTATATCTGAAGAGATTAATCGTTGGCGGTTTCGATGGCGTCTATGAAATCTCTAAAGACTTCCGTAATGAAGGTATGGATAGAACTCATAATCCGGAGTTCACAATGCTTGAACTCTATGTTGCATATAAAGACTATAACTGGATGATGTCTTTTGTTGAAGAAATGGTTGCAAACGTTTGTAACAACGTCTTTGGTACTCTTGAATTTGAAATCGAGGGAAATAAAATAAATTTCTCCGCTCCGTGGCAGAGAATTTCTATGGTTGATGAAATTAAGAACCTCACCGGTATCGATGTACTTAATGCAACGTATGACGAGCTTGTAAAAGCTCTTAAATCCAGAGGTGTTGAAGTTAAAGGTGGAGAAAGTAAAGGTAAGTTAATAGATGGATTGTTCGAAGTTACTGTTCAACCAAAATTAATACAACCTACTTTTATTGTTGATTACCCGGTTGAACTTTCACCACTTGCTAAAAAACATAGAACGCGGGAAGGACTTGTTGAACGTTTCGAGGGATTTGTTCTCGGTAGAGAAATTTGCAATGCATTCAGCGAATTAAACGACCCGATTGATCAAAGGAACCGTTTTGAAGACCAGAGCAAGATGATTGAAGAAGGGGATGATGAAGCTCACCAGATTGATGAGGATTTTGTCCGTGCTCTTGAATTCGGTATGCCACCTACAGCAGGACTTGGTGTTGGTATCGACCGTTTTGTTATGCTACTTACTGATCAATCGTCTATAAGAGATGTAATTCTATTTCCTCAAATGAAACCTCAAAAATAATTTATGAATAGAAATGTAAAACAAATATCGATCTACGTAATAATTCTTCTTGTTGGAATTTATGCTGGTATTAAGCTTAGCGATTTTCTTTCCGTATCAAGTTCTAACAAGGATATTAAAAAATTTATTGATGTTCTTAAATACACAGAAAGTTATTACATCGATACTGTCAAATCGAAAAAACTTGTAGAAGATGCTATTAAAGGAATGTTCAATGGACTCGATCCGCATACTGTTTATATACCTACTGTTGAACAACAAGCATCGGATGAACAGTTCAGAGGCAATTTCGAAGGGATTGGTATTGAATTTCAGATTATAAAAGATACAATTGTTGTTGTTTCTCCAATTACTGGCGGCCCAAGTGAGGCACTGGGAATTCAATCGGGTGATCGTATTATTAAAATTAATGATGAGTCTTCTATTGGTATTTCTAATCAGGACGTATTAAAAAAATTACGTGGTAAAAAAGGGACACCCGTTAAAGTTACAATCCTTCGCCCGGGTAGTACATCGATTAAAGACTACACAATAATACGCGATAAAATAAATATTTATTCAGTAGATGTATCGCTTATGTATAACGACTCATTAGGATATCTTTACCTAACACGATTTTCAGAAACTTCAGCCGATGAAATTTCGGAAGCTCTTAAGAAACTACAGAGCCAGGGAATGAAAGCTCTGATTTTAGACCTTAGAAATAATCCTGGCGGTTATGAAAATCAAGCATCAAAGATTGCAGATTTCTTTATCGATGGTAACAAAATGATTGTTTATAACAAGGGTCGTTTAGAATCGTTCGATGAAGAATATCGTGCAAGAAAAACTTATCCGTACGAAAATATTCCTTTGATTATTCTTGTAAACCGCGGAAGTGCTTCTGCAAGCGAAATAGTTGCCGGTGCTGTTCAGGATTGGGATCGGGGTCTGATTGTTGGCGAAACAACTTTCGGCAAAGGTTTGGTTCAAACTCCTATTATACTGAATGATAATTCGGCTATTAGAATTACTGTCGCAAAATATTTTACTCCATTAGGTCGTTCTATTCAGCGCGATTATACTGATAAGAAAAGATACTACGATGAAATAATGAATCGTGATGAAGAAGATTCAATCAGTAATGTTGAGAGTAAAAGCGATACTTCCAGACCTGTGTTTAAAACCGGTAATGGTAGAATTGTCTACGGCGGCGGAGGAATTACTCCGGATTATACGATAGAGCCCGGTAAGGAAACTGATTTTTCTCTTGAACTTAGACGCAATAATGCATACTACCAGTTTATCAGAAAATTTATGGATAAAAATTCAGGAAGAATTAAAACCGATTATGAAGATAATCTTAAAAAGTTTATTGGTGAATTTGATATTTCGGAATCAATGCTGACAGACTTTATTAATTTTACCCGTTCATTAAAAATAAATTTTGATCCGGTTTCTTTTAATAAGGATAAAGATCTGATAAAAGTAAGGTTGAAAGCATTTATTGCACGCGATTTATTTAAGGATATTGGCTGGTATTCAGTATTATTAAGAGCCGATAATCAATTTCTTAAAGCTGGAGACCTTTTAAGCGAAGCAGAAAAAATGCTGAATAAAAATTAGTGAAAGAAAATTGCATGAATAATAACTTAGAAATAAATAGACCGGTTGAAGAAATTAAATTATTCCCGTATGGAGATTTATTTCCCAAGCTTCACTCAACAGTTTTTGTTGCCCCGGGTGCAAAAATTGTTGGTGATGTTGAAATAGGTGAGAACTCATCGGTCTGGTATAATTGCGTTGTTCGCGGTGATGTTAATTATGTTAAGATTGGCCGGTTTACAAATATTCAGGATCTCTCTATGCTGCACGTTACTAATGGTAAATTTCCGCTTGTAATAGGAGACAAAGTAACAGTAGGGCATAGTGTAACACTACATGGATGCACATTACAGGATCTTTGTCTTATTGGAATGGGAGCCGTAGTACTCGATGGTGCTCTTATAGAAAAATATTCAATGGTAGCAGCCGGTTCGGTTGTAAAACCCGGATTTGTTGCTCCATCTGGAAAGTTAGTTGCCGGTGTCCCGGCTAAAGTAATTAGAGATCTAACTGAAAATGAGATTAATGAATTTGAAATATCTGCGATGCGTTATGCAGGTTATACTGAAATTTCTTTAGAATCATTATTAAAAAATAATTACAGCGTATTAAACAAATAACAGGTTATAACTTGATTTCAAATCTAACTGTCTCTTTTGAAAAAGGTATTAAGATAAATAAAAATGCAGTCCATAATGCTGTCTCAAGAATAACAAAATTTCTGAATGTAGAAGTATTTTCGCTTGATATAAACTTTGTATTGCCTGATACAATTACCATTATCAACAAAAAATACCTTAATCATAATTATGCTACAGATATTATATCCTTTAATTATTCATTCGAAAGTAATAATTTAGACGGCGAAATTTTGATTTGTTCTGAAGTCGCTTCAGAAAATGCTAAAAGATTCAAAACAACTTTTGAACAGGAAATACGTAGATTGATTATTCATGGCATACTTCATCTTGTTGGATATGATGATAGTACAGATACTCAGCGGAAACTTATGAGAGCCAAAGAAAATAAAATACTTCTAAAATTAAAAGGTGTTGGAAGGCTGACAGCAAAATAAAATGAAACCGAAAGTTGTTGAAGTAATTACACATATTCTTGAATCGCTGAATAATAATGTCTCTCTCGAAGAGTTGAATCAATCTTTACTTAAAAGTAAGGAATATGATCCGCAAACTATCGGTATTGCATTCAGTCTTATTTATGATAAAATATTTCTAAAAAAGAAAAAAGATACAAAAGATAATAAAAGGAAAAAGAGTATTAGAATATTAAGTGAGGAAGAGATCGAAAATCTTGGCATTGATAATTATAACTATTTACTCCATCTCTCAAATCTTGGTTTAATTGATGCAGATAATTTCGAAAATTTACTCGAGCAGATAAATTATTTTCCAGAAAATAAATTAACACGTAAAGAAATTAACTGGATGATACTGGCATCTCTTATCGATCTGGATTCCGATATACCTCCTGGAAGTAGATTACAATTATATTCTTCCGATTCCGTCAACTAATGGTGAATTAATGAGCAAAGACCTGATTCTTGTGGAGTCACCCTCCAAAGCTAAAACAATTAATAAGTACGTCGGCAACAAATTTATTGTTGAGGCAACTGTCGGCCATATTAAAAATCTTCCAAAAACTAAATTAGGTATTGATATTGAAAATGAATTCAAACCAAGTTTGGTTACTATCCGCGGTAAGAGCGATATAGTTAAAAAAATCAAAAGTCTTGCAAGTAAATCGAAAAAAATATTTATAGCAACAGACCCTGACCGCGAAGGTGAAGCTATTGCACAGGATGTAGTTGATATTCTTGATAACAAACAGAAAGAAAAAATTGAACGAGTTCTGTTCAATGAGATTACAAAAAATGCTGTTAATAATGCTCTTAAAAATCCAATTAAGATTGATGAACACCTCGTTATTTCTCAGCGTGCAAGACGCATAATGGATCGAATTATTGGATATAAAGTAAGTCCTTTTCTCTGGCGTGCTGTTTTAGATCAGTATGGAAGTTCTTTGTCTGCAGGAAGAGTTCAGTCCGTTGCACTTAGATTAATTTGTGAACGCGAAGAGGAAATTGATCGATTTATCCCGACAGAACATTGGTCAATCACAGCTCTTTTCAAAACAGATAAAAACGAAGAAATAAAAGCAAAATTGTATGAGTTGGATGGAAAGCAAATTAAAATTCCACCCAGACCTCAAATGACAGAAGAAGAAATGGATCAGTTTCTTGTTGAGAATTTTGCCATAACTACAGGTGAACTGGCCAATAATATTCTTAATGAAATTAAAGAAATAAATTCTTATTCAATTTCCGATTTAAATAAAAAGGAATTACGGCGTAATCCATTCCCGCCATTTATTACAAGTTCTCTTCAGGCAGAAGCATCTCGTAAATTAAGATACAGAGCAAGAAGAACGATGATGATCGCTCAAAATCTTTACGAAGGTATCGATTTGGGAGATGAAGGTGTCACTGGTTTAATTACATATATGAGAACTGATTCTACCAGAATTAGTGATGAAATTGTAAATGACGCACGTAATTTTATCAATGATACTTTTGGAACGAATTATTTACCTGATAAACCTCGTTCATTCGATCAGAAAAATAAAAAAAATGTTCAGGACGCTCACGAAGCAATCCGTCCTACATCATTAAAGTATACTCCCGAATTTGTTAAACCGTTTTTAGATGAAGCGCAATTCAAGCTATACGATTTGATCTGGAAAAGATTTATTGCATCCCAAATGGAACCGGCTAAGCTGGAAACCACAACCGTTAG
>JBBIHP010000006.1:0-49510 GCA_037446915.1 Ignavibacteria bacterium | reverse complement strand
CAAGCGGTACTGCCGTAATATTCGACGGTTTCATGAAAATCTATGATGAAGATACAGAGGATTCAACAGATGAAAACGGCAATGGACTTAAAATACCGGCTGGATTAGAAGTAAATCAGAAATTGATGCTTGATGAAATTACACCTAATCAACATTTTACAAAACCGCCTCCACGTTATACTGAAAGCTCGTTAATCAAAGAATTGGAATCGAACGGAATAGGAAGACCAAGCACTTATGCTATGATAGTCGGTACTATTATCGATCGTAAATATGTTGAACAAATTGACCGGAAATTAATTCCAACAAATCTTGGTAAAAAAGTAAGTACAATTTTAGTACAGAATTTCCCGGATATCTTTAATGTGAATTTTACGGCAAAGATGGAAGGGGAACTTGATCTTATTGCCGATGGCGAAATTGAATATCTTCAGGTTCTGAATGATTTTTATATTCCTTTTGCCAAATCACTTAGTCACGTAGAAGCTAATCTTGAAAAAATAAAATGCGATAAGTGTGGTTCGGATATGGATATTAAAATTGGTCGTTATGGTAAATTTTTAGCGTGCACAAATTATCCGGCTTGCAGCAATATAAAGTCATTAAAGGAAATTAGTAACGGAACCAATGAACCCGAATATACTGGTGATATCTGCCCTAAATGTAATTCACGTACAGTATTTAGAGAAGGGAAGCTGGGAAGATTTATTGGTTGCGAAAAATATCCTGATTGCGATTTTACTAAAACAATTGCTACCGGAATTAAATGCCCTAAATGTTCGGAAGGGGATATTGTTCCCAGAAGAACTAAAAAGGGAAAAATATTTTTCGGCTGCGATCGTTATCCAGAATGTGACTATGCTGCATGGAAACTTCCTAAACCTGATGAGGAACCTGTTACTGATGAAGAAGAGTATTAAAAATTGCTTCAAAATAAATTGATAAATAAAACACAATCTCTGCAAGAGGTTATTAATTTAATGCTCTCGGAGTTATCCGGTGTTAATAGAGCATCCGGAAATACGGTTGAAGCATATTCAAGAGATTTAAAGGAATTTGCTGAGTTTTGTTTTAATTACAATCTGGAATCAATCGGAACAATTACAGATAAGCATGTAAGACGGTATACAATATTCTTGAATGAAAAAAAATTATCTAAAAATTCAGTCTCCAGAAAATTATCGGCACTACGACATTTATTCAATTTTGCGCTCAGAAATGAAATAATTGATAAAACCCCTCTTAGAAAAATTCCTAATCCCAAGGTAAGAAGAAAGCTTCCCGGTGTAATAAATCTTGATTCTTTTTTAGAAATTTATAGATTGATAGATGAAGATATTGAAAATGTGGACAAATTAAGAGATAAAGCTATTTTCGAACTATTGTATGGATGTGCATTGCGAGTATCTGAACTTTGTAACCTAAATATCGGAGATATCGATTTTAAAAAAATGACTGTCCGTGTTTTTGGAAAAGGTTCAAAAACCAGAATTGTTCCTCTGGGAGAGAAATCATCTGTAATATTAAAAGAATATTACAACTCGGTTAATAATCTATCAAATACATCACCATTATTTCAGAAATCTAATTCACAAAGAATCGATCGGTTTACCGTTTATAGCATTGTTAATAAATTCCTTGGTAAAGTAACCGATATGGACAAAAAAAGTCCCCACGTTTTAAGACATAGTGCAGCAACACACATGTTGGATAATGAGGCCGATATAATGGCTGTAAAAGAAATACTTGGACACGAAAATTTATCTACTACTCAAATTTATACGCATGTGAGTATTGAGCGCCTTAAAAAATCATATAAAAAAGCACATCCAAAATCATAAAGGAGTCGTTATGAACATTCAAATTACTTCACGCAAATTCAAAGCAAAGGATTCCTTAAAAGATTACATCAAAGAAGAAATCAAAAAACTTGAACGTTTTTATGATTCGCTTATCGATGTAAATGTAGTGCTCAGTTTTACTCATTTAACAGATTCAATTAAAACTGCTGAGCTAACTGTTAAAATTCCTGGTAAAGTTATTTCTGTATCGAGCGATAGCAGCGAATTTGAGAAGTCGGTTGATGCTTCAATAGAAAAAGTAATTAGACAGCTTAAAAAAATTAAAACAAAACGGATTACCAGGAAAAAATTATGAAGGTTAGCGAGAAGAATATAACCAAAAAAGAATCCATCACTGTTGAATTCTTCTACAACAATATTAAGGACCGTTTTAAAATAAAATTGTTAAACGATCAGGTCGGGTTTAATAGATTAATAAAAGATCAAAATCTACACAGACCCGGTTTGCCCCTTGCCGGATTTTTAGAATTGTTTTCGTTCAACCGTGTTCAGGTATTTGGTAATACCGAAATGAGGTATCTCAAAAATTTGAGCATGAAAGAGCGTACCAAATCACTTGAAAATATTTTCAAGTATGATATCCCGTGCCTGATTATTACTAACGACAATAAACCATTTAACGAGATGGTTGGACTTGCAAATAGTTACAATATTCCCATTTTTGGTTCTGTTTATTCAACTACAAAATTATTCAACCTGGTTAGCGATTTTTTAGATGACCAGTTTGCACCAAGATTATCTATCCACGGTTCATTTGTAGATGTTTATGGTGTAGGTATGATGTTTGTAGGTAAATCCGGAATTGGGAAAAGCGAGGTTGCACTCGATCTGGTTGAAAGGGGACATCGGCTTGTTGCCGATGATGTTGTAATACTTACAAAAAAAGGGGAAGGCATTTTGATGGGCTCCGGTACCGAGCTCGTCAAACATTTTATGGAATTAAGAGGAATCGGGATTATTGACATAAAAAGTATGTTTGGTGTTCGTGCTATTAGATTTCAGAAACGTCTGGAAGTAATTATAGAACTTGAAGTGTGGAATGAAAAATCTGACTATACAAGAACAGGGCTTGATGATTCTATATTTACGTTATTAGATGTTGATATTCCTTATGTCAAATTACCAATTCTACCCGGTAAGAATATCACTGTTGTTTCCGAAGTTATTGCACTGAACTATCTACTAAAACATTACGGATACGATGCTGCAAAGGTATTACAAAAGAGAATTACTGATAGAATTAACTCAAAATCAAATAAAATGGACCGTTCAGTGGAGTATTTTGAACATGATTTTGAATAAAATTATATTTGGTCGATTCTTGACACCATTATAATGATTTATTATCTTCGCAACCTCAAAACGCTATGAAAAAATTTTACTACTTTTCAAAATCTAAGCTGAAATTTGTTGAAATACGAAATTTCTACAAGAAATTTGTATTTCTGGTCCTGTTTTTCTCAGTGCTTATCTCTTTTTTCCTTTTTGGTACCTATCTTGTTTTTGATGGATTTATTAATCCGGCTTCACAAGTTAAAACGCTTAAACGTACCAATGCCCAGTTAAAAGAAAAATACAATGCTCTTCTAGAACAGTTTAAATCCCTCGATCAAAGAATCTCATCATTAACTGAAAAAGATAAAGACCTAAGGTTAGCAGTTAATTTAGAACCGGTTGATAGAGAAAATGAATTATATGGAACGGGCGGTTCTCTTTTTAAACCGTTAGAATCAACCTCACCCAGCAGTATGTTCAGTTTTGTAGAAGAGATGGAATCATATATTAATCGTGTTTCTACAAGAGTTAAACTGGAATCTACTAATTACGAAGAGATTGAAAACACATTAAAAGAGAATGAAAAACTCTATTCAGCAATACCTGCAATTAAACCTGCTGAAGGATCGATAATGGATGATTTTGGAATGAGATATCATCCAATCTTAAAAATTAGAAGAATGCATAATGGAATTGATATCATTAATGATATAGGAACAAAAGTTTATGCACCTGGTGGTGGAACTGTTGAATTTGTTGGTAGAAGAGGGGGATTAGGTCTCACATTAGAAATCAATCATGGTTTTGGCTATAAAACAATTTACGGTCACTTAAGCCAGATAAATGTTAAACAAGGTCAGGTAATTGAAAGAGGAACTTTAATTGCTCTTACAGGAAATTCTGGCACCTTAACATCCGGACCCCATCTTCATTACGAAGTTAGACATAATGGAATTCCGCTTAATCCGCGCAATTTTATTTATGACGATGTAGAACTTTTTGAAATAGTCAAAAAATAAAATCATTCAGGAGAATTAAATATGATCTGGACCGTCGAATTAGCTTCTTATTTGGATGACGCTCCTTGGCCGGCAACAAAAGAAGAATTAATAGATTATGCAGAAAGAATTGGCGCTCCACTCGAAGTAGTTGAAAATTTACAGGAGCTTGAAGATTCCGACGAGCCGTATGAATCCATTGAAGATATATGGCCGGATTACCCCAGTGACGAAGACTTCTTCTATAATGATGATGAAGAGTTTAAGTCGTAGTTATGGAATAATTAGATGAATTATTGGGAACTGATTTCCGAACAAGAAAAAGTAAAGGAAATATTAAATATTTTTTTTCTAAACAGGCGTGTTCCACACGCCTTTGTTTTTTCCGGATCCGATGGTGTTGGTAAGTTTAATACTGCTTTACAGTTTTGTAAAATTCTTTATTCCTCATCCAATCAAAAAATCCAGGATGATTCAGTAAAATTAATCTCCTCCTTACAAGAACCTGTTATAAAATATATTTGTCCTTTACCACGTGGTCGTGGTGAAGATGCCGATTATTCATCTTTTGAAAAACTAACCAAGGATCAGCTGGAATCATATCAAGAAGAAATTAAGAAAAAAATTTCTAATCCTTATCATAAAATTTTTATTGAGGATGCAAATACAATCAAAATAAGTAGTATTCGAGATATTAAGAAATTTATGAGTTCGTCTTATGAAGAATATCCATTTCGATTCATTATTATTGATTATGCACATCTTATGAATGAACAATCGCAAAATGCATTGTTAAAAAGTTTAGAAGAACCACCGGAAGGTTATTATTTTTTTCTCCTTACAAATCAAAAAGAGAAGCTATTATCAACAATAATATCGAGATGCTGGAACCTGGAATTTGATCCTCTGAGTATTGATGCCATAAAAAGTATTTTGATAAATAATTTTAATATTGAACCGGAACTTGCTTCTAAAGCGGCACTATTTTCAGAAGGTTCAATTCATTCTGCAATTTATTTACTTAATTCTAATATAAATGGAACCCTTGAAAGTATTATATCTATTCTAAGGTATTCTTTTGGCGGAAGATATTATTCTGCTATAAAAGAATTGAACGACTCGCTTAATAACCAGTCAGTTGAAGAAGTCAAACTCATCATTCGACTTATTAAAATTTGGTTAAATGATTTGCTAAAAAAAAGATATTCTATAACCGACTATTATTTTAGTGAATTTAAAAACACAATTGAAAAATTTAACGACAAATATGGGAACACCCGATTAGATATCCTATATAATAAACTTTCGTATCTGGAAGAAAAATGTGAAATGAATCTGAACTTGAATGTCTTGATTTTGAACCTTATATTTGAACTGCGTGGATTGACATTAAGGAATTAAATTGTGTACCATATAGATATATCTTTCTTAAGGAATAATTCGGCAAATCTTACAGAATCCAATCAAGATCTAAATCACCAGACCAATACTTACGAATCACTTATTGTTGGTAAAATCAATCAGCAATTGTGTAATAAGAGCGGATGTTTTTTCTGCTATTCGGAAATTGAACAAACTGTTCCAATCGATCTTAGAAATGTTGTAGAAGTTGATTGTAATGGACTGCTTAATTGCAATTTTTGTACTGTTGATAATGGTTTAACCAATAATATTTTTCCAGAGGATTTTGTTATTGTTAATAATGATGATTCACTTGAAATTGCTCAGGTTAAATTAGTTGGCGAAATTGTAAGACTTAAGAGACATTCGATTGGCTTATATGGAGAAGATCTACCAGCAATAATTAGAAAAGCAGCTACAGACGATCTGGAAAGAGTTAGAAAAAATATTCAGGATGAAGAAAGGGCAGTTCCGTTTTTTAGAAATGCCATATTAAGATTAAACCTCAATATGAAATTAGTTAGAGTTCATTTTCAGTTTGATAGGAAAAAACTCTTTTTCTTTTATACAGCGGATGGACGAGTAGATTTCAGGGAGTTAGCAAAAGAATTAGCATCAGAATTCAAAACAAGAATTGAATTAAGACAAATTGGTGTTAGAGATGAAGCTAAGAAATTAGGGGGAATGGGTACTTGCGGAAGGGAGTACTGCTGTAATTCTTTTTTAGTTAACTTTAAAAAAATTACAACTCATCTTGCTAACGAACAAAACCTTCTTTCCAGTATGGGCAAACTTAGCGGACCATGTAATAAGCTAAAATGCTGTCTCTCCTTTGAAGGTGAATCATAAAGTTCTCTTAAAATAAAAGTGCTCCCATTTTTTCTTGTCACTCACTTATTTTTAAAAGTGGAGTAATCATGGAAATCAAAAAAATTACTGTAATAGGTTGCGGAACAATGGGTAATGGAATTGCCCAGGTATTTGCAATGAATAACTTTCAAGTGAATTTAATAGATGTCAAGAGTGAGTTACTTGATAAGGCTATTTTAACTATTTCCAACAACTTAGACAGAATGATTAAGAAAGAAACAATTGACTTAGCGAAAAAAAACAGTACATTGAATAACATAACAAAAATTGTCGGTCATAAAAATATACCTCTAGATGTTGATTTAGTAATTGAAGCCATCTATGAAAATAAAGCTGCTAAATTATCTCTTTTCAGTGAGTTAAAAACTTTATTAAAACCGGATTGTATTTTTGCTTCTAATACTTCCTCAATCTCAATAACAGAATTAGCTAGTAGTTCGGTACCGGATAAATTTATTGGGATGCATTTTATGAACCCGGTTCCATTAATGAAATTAGTTGAAATCATTAGAGGGCATTTAACATCGGACCAAACAGTGCAGATTATTACAAATCTTACAAAACTAATTGATAAGGTGCCGGTTGAAGTCAATGATTACCCAGGATTTATAGCCAATAGAATACTAATGCCTATGATCAATGAAGCGATTTTCGCTCTTTATGAGGGTGTAGCAAAAGCCGAAGAGATTGATACAATTATGAAATTAGGAATGAATCATCCTATGGGACCATTAACGCTGGCAGATTTTATTGGTCTTGATGTTTGCTTAAATATTATGGATGTTCTTTTCTTTGGATTTAATGATTCTAAATACAGACCGTGTCCATTGTTAAAGAAGATGGTTGCAGCTGGGCAATTAGGCAGAAAGACAGGGTCAGGATTCTTTGAGTATACTAAATAGTCACATAATGTATATTATGTAAACTAATTAGTTTTATTTAATCCCACCAAATCTAAAAAATAAATAGAGTACTATAATAAATATAATTGCGAAGTAAATGATGCTTCCCTTTCTCTTTGAACGTTGCTTTATAGTTCTAAATCCTAGCTTTCGCTTACGTTTTTCTTCCTCATCTTGTTCCGGGTTATAAAATCTGGGTTTATATTCAAAGCTTCGTGGTTTAATTTTCTTAAAAAACATAAAAACCTCTATTTAATTCAAGAGAGCTTCAACAAATGAATCAGTATCAAATTCCATTAAATCATCAATATTTTCACCAACACCAATAAACCTTACAGGTATTTTAAGCTCATCAACTAATTGAAAAATAATTCCACCTTTAGCAGTCCCATCTAACTTTGTAATAATGAATCCTGTTAAATTAACATATTTATAGAACTCTTTTGCTTGGAGCAAACCATTTTGACCTGTACTACCATCAATAACAAGGAAAACTTCATGAGGACCAGTTTGGTCAAAGTTATTAATAACACGTTTTATTTTAAATAACTCATCCATCAAATTTTTCTGATTGTGTAATCTTCCGGCAGTATCAATAATAACTAGGTCAGTATTAGAATTATTTGCATGAATTAACGAATCATATACCACAGCAGAAGGATCATTTGAAGCTGAATTGTAAACTGGAACTTCTACCCTTTTAGCCCAGGTTTCTAATTGTTCATTAGCAGCAGCACGAAATTTATCAGCAGAAGCTATTAAAATGCTATAATTTAATGACTTATATAATTTAGCTAATTTAGCAATGGAAGTAGTTTTTCCTGTTCCATTTACTCCGACAATCAAAATGATATTTGGTTTTTTATAATTGAATTGACCAATTCTCAATTGAAGCATAGAATTGTTTAGAATTGCTTTTAAAGCATTCTTTAATGAATTCTTAATACTCTCAAAGGACTTATCGGGGTAATTTGAAAGGTCTTTTCGTATAGTATCGACTAACTTTTCAGAAATCTTGCTCCCAATGTCAGCTGAAATTAATATTTCTTCAAGTTGGTCAAGAGTATCTTCATCAAGAATTGCTTTCCCAGAAAAGGCCTCAGTAAGTTTATTAATTATATTTGATCGGGTCTTTTCAAGACCATTTTTAATTTTTTCAAAACTAAAATTATTAAGAAATTTCATTTTTCTTCCACTTCAATGCTTCATAAGCACGCAAGCTGTACGCCATTACAGAAATAAAACTCAGAATAATACTCAGGTAAAAAAAGGAATTATAAAGAAAACTAAACTTTGATGTTCCTGAAACAGTTATTATGATAAAAACACCGATTGAAATAACTGTTAATTTGCCTATTAGGTTTGAAGGCAAAACACGTCCAATTTTTTTTGAGATCCAGATACCACCTAAGAATATAAGTATATCCCTACCTACTATAATAAAAAAGTATAAAGAAATTATTTCACCCATTAAATAAAGTTTTGTAACAATTAAAATAATAAGTAGCTTATCAGCTAATGGATCAATGATTTTTCCGAATTCAGAGATTTTATTCAAATTCCTAGCAATAATTCCATCAAGGATATCACTTAGAGAAGCTATAAATATCAAACCAAGCACATAATATCTATAAAGAATATCATACTGAATTGCATCTAATAGAAAGTAAAATGGAATTGCTAAAAGCAATCTAAATAAGCTGATATAATTTGGAATTGTATTAAAATCTTCGAAGAATTTTTTTAATGAATTCATAGATTATCTTTTAATTATCATAAATTTCTTTAATAATATTATTATCTACTTTAATGGGATACTCTCCAGAGAAGCAAGCGGTGCAAAAGTTTTCCTTTTCATGATCTACCATAGCTTCTAACATTTCATCAATAGTTAAATATTCCAGGCTATCGACCTCAAGAAATTCTCTAATCTTATCAATTTCAGTGTTAAATTTGTTAGCAATTAATTCTCCCCTACTCGGGAAATCCATGCCATAAAAACAAGGATATTTTATAGGTGGTGATGAGATTCTTAAATGAATTTCCTTAGGGTTTGCTTCCCGTAAAAGTTTAACTAACTGTTTAGAAGTTGTACCTCTAACAATAGAATCATCAATAAGTACAAGAGTTTTATTTTCTAAAACACCTTTAACTGTATTGAATTTAATTCTGACACCGGTTTCTCTCTCTTTTTGTCCAGGCAAAATAAATGTTCTACCGATGTAGTGGCTTCTAATTAGTCCAATATCCAACCTTGATGGAACTCCTTGTTTATTCAATTGAGACTGGTATCCAATTGCAGCAGTATTAGAACTATCTGGTACACTTATTACAATTACCTTATCACCATCTCGATCTTTTACAGGATGCTTTTCAGCAAGTACTTTACCTAATTTTCTTCTGATCTTGTCAACATTAGAACTAAATACTTTACTATCAGGTCTCGAGAAATAGATAAACTCAAAAATACAATGTTTGTTATTTATCTTATTGGGCGAAAAATTGAATGACTTTATTTCCTGGTTTTTAATAACATCATTGTCAATAATTACTAATTCTCCCGGGTTTATTTCTCTAACATAAGTAGCATAATTTATATCAAATGCACAAGATTCTGAAGCAATAATATATGAACTATTTAATTTACCAATACAAAGCGGTCTAAATCCATGAGGGTCCCTTGCAGCAATCAGTTTATCATCTGTTAACAAAACAATGCTATATGCACCTTCAATTTGATTCAATGCATCAATTATCTGATCGATTTGATTTTCTAACTTACTTTTAGCAATTAAATGTAAGACTAATTCAGAATCACTTGTAGTCTGGAAAATGGAACCTTCATTAACCAATCTTTCCCTAATTTGTTTTGCATTTGTTAGATTACCATTATGAGCAATTGCCAGATTACCTAATCGGTAGTTTACCACAAAAGGTTGAATATTTTTTTCACTATCAGCTGATCCGGTTGTAGAGTAACGATTATGACCAATTGCCGAATTACCCTTTAAAGTACCTTCAAAAAGATTCTGGGAATTGAAAACCTCTGATACCAATCCAAAATTTTTGTGAAGGTTAAATACTTTTTTACCTTTACTATTCAGTGAGGATGTTACTATACCGGCAGCTTCCTGTCCGCGGTGTTGTAATGTGTGAAGCCCGTAATAAGTTTTTATTGCAGCGTCTTCCGCTCCAAAGATTCCAAATACACCACAAAAACACTTCGGTTTATCAGTCATAATATTCTAAATTTTTGGGTGATAATATAAAATATGAAAGGCACATATCAAATGTGCCTTTCATATAAGTCGGAACGGCGGGATTTGAACCCGCGACCCCTTGAACCCCATTCAAGTACGCTACCGGGCTGCGCTACGTTCCGTTATAATATTCCTTGCAATTGGACTAAAACATTTTTGATATCTTCTAAATCTTTTTTTACAGATCGGGGTCCACCTATTTGATGACGTTCAATTCTTTGTTCTTCATTACTGATAATCATTGAGCTATCACTAAGAAAATCTACTAATATTTTTTTTGCTCCTTCAATAGTATATTTTTCTTCTCGTAATAATCGTTTTATTTGTAGAATAAGCTTAATATCTTTATTAGTATAAATTCTATTTCCGGCTCTATTTTTACCCGGTTTCAATTGTTCAAACTCGGTTTCCCAATATCTTAGAATATACTGTTCTAAGCCGGTTAGTCTACTTACTTCACTAATGGAATAATATAACTTCTTTAATCCAAAGTCTTTCATAGTTTTACCTTGTAATTACTTGAGGTAAAATACTTTAAACAATAGAAAATATCAAGAAATCATGATAATGAAATAAAACAATAATATACTACGAAATGCTATCGGTTCTTTCAGTAATAATTTTTAAAAGTGTATACGCTGCCGTAATATAGCTAATGTGTTTAAAACCAGATATATAACCATCACAAACAGAAGCCGTTATAGAAGTTTTTCGAAAATTCTCCCTAGAAGATAGATTTGATAAATGGACTTCAATTTTGGGGATGTTGCATATTTCCAATGCATCGCGGATTGTAATACTCGAATGAGAGAAACCACCAGGGTTAATAATTAAGCCATCATGTGAATCCGGAGCATGTTGAATTTTTTCTATAATCTCAAATTCACTATTACTCTGAAAAATCTCGAATGTTACATCAGGGAAATGCGATTTTACCTGATTAATAATATCATACAAACTTAGGTTACCATAATGACTTTTATTTCGTCTGCTTAATAAGTTTAGATTAGGTCCATTAATTATAACAATTTTCATAGATTATCATTCATCTCTTCTATTATTTCTCTAAGTCTTGGTGGAAGATAAATGTCTTCAATTCCAAGTTCTTTAAGAGCAGAGGTTAATGTAAGAACTTTTCTTTGTAAATTTGATAGTTTATTAATAACAATAATTTTATCTCTTTTTATGATACAATAGCCACCTTTGAAATCGCCTCTTTCAAATCTAACTCTTGCTCCCATTTGCGTAGCAAGTTCCTTCAAGTCTTCTAAAATATTCTCGAATTCCTTTTCTTTAATTTTCATTAGCTTTTCTTAATGGTTTGAAAATTACTAAGAAAATAATACCTATAAATGATAATATTTCGATTATTGAAAAACTACTTAATAATTGCATTCGTTCTTTGATTTGATTCAGTATTGTTGCAGCTGAGACATCAGCTGATAGATATATATCCGAAATGATTTTATAATCCCTTACTATTAAATAAATTTCAAACGGAGCTGTTATCAACACAATAAGTGTGATAAATAAAAGCCATCCTTCCAGTCTAAATTTAATCTTGGTTGTAACGATGAAAATTAAAAATGTTATTAAAAAAAATAAGTAAAGTATAAGATTGGAAACAAATATCGGGGCGATTGTCTTGATCGCTGCATCCAAATTATGATTATTATAGACACTTCTTAGAGATAAATCTTCCGGATTGAAAAATTGATATACAACTAACTGTCTGGTCAGGTAACCCCCTAACCATAAAGCTCCAAAAACAGATGTCAAGAATAAAAATATCTTACTAAATTTGCTTAGTTTATCCATATAGCATCGCATTTTTTAATAACAATATAAAAAAAATATGGTTATTTCTTCAATTGATATTGGTTCTAATACAATATTGCTTTTAATTGCTGAGTATAATGCTCAAGAACAAACAGTTAAAACACTTTATAATGAATATCGTGTGCCAAGAATTTCTAAGAATCTTAAAACAAATTTAATGATTTCAAATGATAAAGTTTCTGAAATGTGGAATGTACTAAATGATTATAATGCAATAATACAAAGATATAAATGTAATATAACATTAGTTGTAGCAACAAATGCATTAAGAATAGCTAAGAACGGGAAACAAATAGCAAATAATATTCAAAATGAATTTGGATGGGATACTAAAATTATAAGTGGTGAGGATGAAGCAAGGATCTCTTTTATTGGTTCTATTCCAACCAATGTAAAAAATGAAAAATATTCTGTAATTGATATTGGTGGTGGAAGTACAGAGATAATATGTGGCTCCAAATCAAAAATAGATTTTGCTAAGAGTATTAAAGCTGGGACAGTATCTCTCTTTGAAAAATTCATAAATTCAAATCCTCCTACGCAAAGTGAAATAAATGCGATAGAAAATGAATTATTAAATTATTTTGATTCACTGAAGGATAATTCTTTTTCATCTTCCGAGTTAATTGCTGTAGCAGGAACACCAACTACCCTTTCTTGTATGAAACAGGGATTAAAAATATTTAAAGAAGATCTGGTAGATAAATCAGAATTGACTTTAGATGAAATAATTCAGTTTACTTCTAAGTTATCAGTGTGGAATTCTACACAAATTCTTAATGAATATGGCGAAGTAGTAAAAGGACGCGAAGATGTTTTGCTTACAGGATGCCTAATCCTGAAAGCTGTTATGAAGATTATGAAAAAAGAAAAATTAATGGTTAGTAGCAAAGGTTTAAGGTATGGGGTAATTATTGATTATATTAATTCCCTATATGGAGAAAATATTGACCTAAAATTATTATAGAACCAAGAATTATCCATTCTATTAATGTTAATAATAATGAAGCAATGTACCTTCGTATTTGTGTATAGTTTACTGCAACAGTAAGAATAAAACTCCAAAGAAAGAATAATCCTTCAATAACAACAATTACATAACTTGGTAAATTCTTTATAATAAAAGGTGAAGGATTAAAAGTGAACCAGTAAGTACCGAATAACGCTATTTGAATAGGGGTTAGTACAAGAAACAATGTTATTATTGGGACAAATGAATATATGTAAATTGAATAGAAATCCTTAAAACGTGTTTGAATAACCAGGTATCTGGAAATAACTGTAGCCAATAGTGAAATAAATACCATCCCGATGAAAAAGCCAGACAAACCAACAATAATTGATAATAAAAAATTAATTGAGAGTACATTACTGAATGAAAATGCGTTATTAAAAATCCAACCATTGATAGATATTTTTAATCCCGCAATAATAGTTAGAACAATTACATAATTCTTATGATCTGACTGTATGATTTTTTCAGCAGCATTTACAGGAGATTCAAGTAATAACGATATGATTTCCCAGAAGTCAATATTTGCAATCTTAGACCTTAAAAATGCATTACACTCTTTACAGGTATATGCGAATAACGGGTTCTCAGTATTACAGCTTTTACAAACTAAATATTTTTTCAAATCAGAATCTAACTTTAAATGATAAAGTAAGTTTATTACTATCCATTTCTTCTGAAACATTAAAATCAAATAAATGGGCATCAACAAAGGCATCAACTAAGTTTAAGAAATATGTTAATCCAATAAAAACAGCGTTTAAGTCTCTCTGATCTTTGTAAAATTCCCTATAAGTTAAGTACGTTTGGTTGTCAACATTCGCAGAATACAGATCGCGGTATTTTTTATACTTATTATTACTATCATTCCAAAGATAACCTAAGTATCCCAATGCACCCCAAACAACAGGAATTTTCCAATAAGATTCATTATAAAACTGACCAAAGCCGGGAAGAATTGCACTTCTTAATACGGCACCCCATGGAGATTTTGTCATACGGAACTTAGTCGAATCCAATTGATTATCCGAAGAGTAATTTTGTGCAGTACTGTTTGATAAAGAAAACAGTATAATAATAATTGTAAAAAGTATTTTAATTATATGCTTTTCCAATGATCTCAAATAGTTCTAATAATCTTTCTAATTCATCCTGCGAATAAAATTCGATAACTAATTCACCAGCACCATTCTTTTTTACTTTACAATGAACCTTAGTGCCAAGGATACCCTGAATTCTTTCCTCTAAATTCTTTTGTGATAAATTTGCCCGAGCTGTAGGAATTCCTATTACAGTTTTCTTTTTCTTGCCGTTATGCCCTTCAATTATATTTCTAACCAGTTCCTCAACTTTTCTTACAGGCAGATTTTTTTTGATTATTTTATCAAGAATTTCAACTTGCCAGAGTTCATTTGGTAGACTTATTAATGCCCTTGCATGACCGGTAGTAATTTCGTCCTTAATTAAACTAAGCTGAACTTTTTGCGGTAGTTTTAAAAGTCTAACAAAGTTTGTTACTGTGGTTCTATCTTTACCAACTTTTGTAGCAATTTCTTCCTGAGATAAATTACATTCATCCATTAACCGCTTATAGGCATTTGCAATTTCAATAGGGTTTAACTTTTCTCTCTGAATGTTTTCAATAAGAGACAATGCCAGCATTGCCTCTTTAGTATCAACCTTAATAATGTATGCAGGAATCTCTTTGATTCCGATTTCTTTACAAGCTCTTAGTCTCCTTTCACCTGAAATCAACTCATATTTATTTAATTCGGTTCTTCTAACAGTAATTGGTTGAATAAGTCCGTTCTCAAGAATCGATTTTTTTAATTCCTCAAGTGCTTCTGCATCGAAATTAGTTCTTGGCTGGAAGGGATTTGGAGAAATTTGTTCAATAGATATTTTTGCAAGGATGTCATGAGATTTACCATCATCCTTTTGTAAATCTTTACTTGAAAGTGCAACGGGTGAATCGATTTTATCTTTAAGTTGTGGATTTATAAGCGCATCCAAGCCTCTTCCCAAAGGTGTTTTCATCTTCTATTCTCTCATTCTTTTCGGTTCTAAATTACTCCGCTGTAATAATTCCGATGCAAGAGAAATATAATTTTGAGCCCCCACAGAACTGGCATCATACAATATAACAGGTTTAGAATAACTTGGAGCCTCGGACAAACGAACATTTCTATGTATTACTGTATTATAAACTTTAGGACCAAAGTACTTTTTGACTTCCTCAACTACTTGATGGGATAACCGTAATCTAGTATCGAACATTGTCAGGAGCACACCTTCAATATTTAAATTTTCATTCAAGCTCTTTTTAACAATATTTATTGTATTCAATAGCTTACCCAATCCTTCCAATGCAAAATACTCGCATTGAACTGGTATTAACACCGAATCAGCACAAGTTAAGGAATTTAATGTGAGCAAACCTAAAGATGGCGGACAATCGATAAAAATAAAATCATATTTATCTTCAATTTCCATCAATGCATTTTTTAATAGAAACTCCCTAGAATCCATTGAAACAAGTTCAACTTCAGCTCCTACCAAATTAATAGTTGAAGGAAGAAGATCGAGAAAAGGCATATAAGTATTTACAATACAATTTTCTACCTTTTCTAAACCGACTAAAACCTCATATACTGATTTATCATTTTGTTCAACCCCAATACCAGAGGTGGAATTTGCCTGGGGATCAATATCAATTAACAAAGTTTTATATTCAGCAGCAGCAATAGATGCCGAAAGATTAATTGCGGTAGTTGTTTTACCTACTCCACCTTTTTGATTTGCAATAACTATTTTTTTTGCCATATATGTATTATTTATTACAGTTCAATTTGCTGACCGAAATCCATGACTATACACTTCTTCCCTAATTTTTCAACTTTCTGTTTAAACTCCTTAGGATCAGCAGCTATAACCGGAAACGTGTTATAGTGCATAGGTATAGCAACACCGGGATTTGATAACTCAACCGCCTTTACGGCATCATTAATACCCATTGTAAAATTATCACCAATAGGCAACATCATATAATCGATTGGTGTCATTTCACCTATCAGTTTCATGTCATAAAACAATCCTGTGTCACCGGTATGATAAAGATTTTTTCCGTCAATCGATATAACCACTCCTGCTGGTTCACCGCCATAATGATTATCCGGTGTTAATGACCCATGATGTGCAATTGTAAATTTTACCCGTCCGAAATCGAAATTATGACCTCCGCCGATGTGCATATTATGGGCATTAAATCCATTTGAAGAACAATAATTTGCTAATTCGTTAACACAGATAAATGTTGAATTGCATCTTTTAGCAATCTTAAATGCATCGCCAATGTGATCTCCATGAGCATGAGTAAGAATGATATAATCGGCATCAACATCATCTGACTTTACCGGCGAAGTAGGGTTACCATCTAAAAATGGATCGATCAAAATCTTTTTATTAGAACCAGTAATTATCTGAAACGCAGAATGAGAAAAATACCTGAGTTTCATATTGCCCTCGCCTTTTTATTAAGTAATATTTTATTTATTTCCTTGTTGATCATAAAATTAATTAATTCTGTTTTAATATTTCGCCTAATTTTATTTTTTTCTTCAGATATTTTTTTGTAGAAATACTTAGGAATTTTTTTATTAGTCTCTTTTTCAAGCAAGCCGACTTTAATTTCCATTACATCAAGGTCTCTTCCCTCTCCTATTAGATCCTGCATATTTTTTGCGAGATTATAAACTTCATCAAACAATTTAGTTTCAACACATTGCTGAAATATCTCCATAACGTATCTGAATCTTCTGAATGCAATTCGTAATGAGTGCAAATTCTCGGTCGAATCATCAATAAAAAATTTGTCAATTTCCTTAAATATCTGTCTTAATTTTTCTTGTATAACTAACGAAGACGCGTACTTGTATTTACTATTAATATTTAGACCGGGTATTTTGTATCTCTTTTTACTTGCCATAGGTTTCTAAATAATCAATCCACTTTTAATTGGTGCCGGTTTTTTCTAACATGATTAATTATACCCTTAATTCCCTTTTCCTTAGATATACTTAAACTATTTTTCAAATAATTTCTGAGAGATTCTTTCGATAAACCGCGGATCAATTTCCCTTTTTCAGCAACAGAAATGCTACCGGATTCTTCGGATACAATAACACTAATAACGTCAGCTTGTTCAGAGATACCCAGTCCGGCACGGTGTCTCATTCCCAAAGGAATTCCATCTTTAGTATTTTCAGTTGATAATGGTAAAGTACATCTGGCTGCTTCAATGTTATCGTTTCGGATAATTACCGCACCATCGTGCAGGGGTGAACGTGGAAAGAAAATTGATCTAAGCAAATTTTTTGTAACCTTGGAATTAATTGCCTCTCCTGTTTCAGCAATACCGCGAATTCCAACAGACTTAACAATTACTATTAAAGCGCCGTGCTGATGTTGAGCAAGCTCAAATGCTGTATCGGCAATTATATCTGCAGTATCGCTTTCGTCACCTTTAAGAAATAATTTCATTATTGGGCTTCTTCCAAGAAGCACCAGCATTCTTCTAATTTCAGGTTGGAATAAAATTATAAATGCAATTACCCATACTTCTGAAATTAGTTTAAGAAGCCATCCAACAGCTTTGAAATTAGCTGCCTGGGCAACAAACGACAAAAATAAAACTATCAACAAACCATAAAAGATTTGTGCAGCTATAGTGCCTGAAATTACTGAATATAATTTGTAGAAAATAAATGCGACCAAAAAAATATCCAGTAGATCTAGAAAAGTTACTGAAAGAAAACCGATTTTAAACAATTCAAACATTGGCAAGTAATTCCGGATTTTCGACAAATTGATTTAACTTAACTGCGTGAGCTGCTTTGTTGATATTATGTGTTCGTATTAACTTTGCGCCATTTTTTATTGCTAATGTTTCTGCAATCAATGTGGCTTCTTCCCTTTTATCAATCTCTATATTTAGTGCTTTGCCTAAAAATGATTTTTTGGAGAGTCCTACCATTATCGGGCAGCCGATTCCCTTAAATTCATTAAGTCTTTTTAGAAGTTCATAATTATCTGAAACTCTTTTGCCAAATCCAATTCCCGGATCAATAATAATGTTTTTGATATCATGCTTCCTGGCATTATCAACCTTATTAAGTAAATAATCATATACTTCCGAAACTACATCATCATAATAAGGATCCTGCTGCATTGTTTGAGGACTCCCTTTCATATGCATCAGGATAAATGCTGCATTAAATGACTTTACTACTTCAACCATATTGCTATCGAAGGTTCCTGCACTTATATCGTTTACTATTTTTGCACCTTTATTTAAGGCTTTGGATGCAACAATTGATTTTTGTGTGTCGATTGAAATAATTGCATCGGGTACTTTTTTTATTATTCCTTCTATAACTGGAATTACACGGTTAAGCTCCTCATCATCCTTAACAGGTTCCGAACCCGGTCTCGATGATTCGCCTCCTATATCAATGATATCTGCACCATCTTTAATTAATTGCAATCCGTGTTCAATAGCAGACTCTGTGCTAAAGAATTTGCCTCCATCAGAAAATGAATCCGGTGTTACATTTACTATTCCAATTAATAAAGCTCTATCGAGTTGAAATGTTTTATTTCCAACAGTTAATTTTAGCTGATCGTAGTCAGAGACGTTTTTAAGTGTTTTATTTATCTTGAAACCAATATCCTCGTTTCCAATTGCAATAATTTCTTTCGATAGTTCTTTAAATACACCAGATGAACCCAATGCCAGTAAATCTACCGAATCGTTTTCCTTTTTAGAAGTTATGTAACAGATTTCCTTATTCGATAAAATAATTTTCTTAATTCTATTAGCAAATTTGAAATTGATATTTCTAATTTCTAATCCTAATAGATCCTTCTCATACAAATCGCGATAGATATTATATTTGGTGCTATATCTCTTAAAGACATTAGAATAAAAAATATCTACCACTTGTATAATCACTTAAATCACCCGATTATTTTAATGATTATTAGGAAATCCTAATAAATAATTTTCTGTAGAAGAGTATCCAAATATTTTATAAGACGAGCATTCCGCATTAATTGGAATTAGCAATTAAATTTTTCAATTCCATTGTAGATGCAGTAATATTATCTACACCAAAAATAGACCAACCAACCACAAACATATTACATCCGGCTTTAGATACAGTTTTTATATTTTCCGAATTAATACCGCCATCGATTTCTATGATATAGTTATAACCTTTTTCTTCCCTAATAGCAGCTAATGTTTCAATCTTTTTCAATGAACCGGGAATAAATTTTTGAGCACCGAAACCCGGATTAACTGACATAACAAGAACCATGTCCACAATATCCAAAACTTCAAATAAAGAACTTACCGGTGTTGAAGGATTTATCGACACTCCGGCTATTGCACCCAATTCTTTTATTCTGTTAATTGTTCTATTAAGGTGAACAACCTCTTCCTGATGAACAGTTATGTAATTACTACCCGCTTCAATAAATTCTTTTATTAGAGCATCCGGATTCTTAATCATTAAATGAGTGTCTATAGGAAGTTTTGTTATTTTCCTCACGGCTTCAATAATCATTGGACCAAAAGTAATATTAGGTACAAATTGACCGTCCATTACATCGCAGTGAATAACATCTGCACCGCCAAGTTCTACATTTCTAATTTGCATGGATAGATTTGAGAAATCGGCCGAAAGAATGGATGGTGCAATTAATTTTTTGTTTTTCATATTTATTTATTCATTGTTAGAACAATATTAACGGAATCACCAACTGCTACTAAAGTATTTTCTGCCGGCTGCTGATCTACAACTGTATTTGGAAGTAATGTTGATGAATGAATGTAAGTTCTTATTCCTATTCTTAAGGACATACTCTTCAAAATATTTTCAACTTCTCCGAGTGATTTACCTAAAATATTTGGTACTCTTACCATTCCTATTTTAGGTCCTATACTTACTTTTATCCAAACGGAAGTACCTTTGGGCAATTCTTTTCCTTCAGGGAATTGCTGCTCAACTATTAAATTTGGCGGAAACTCAGACTCAATTTCTTCAATTTGATCGAGAACTAAAGCTATCCTTTCAAGGTTTATTTGAGCATCTCTAACAGTTTTATTAATCAGGAATGGCATTTTAACTGTTTGAACGCCGCCGCTTACAGTTAAATATACTCTGCGGTTTTCTTTTACAGTAGAGTTAGGAGATGGTTTTTGGAAAATTACAAAGTCCTTATTAAATCTTTCATCGTAACGTGATGTCTGAATTACTGGATTAAGATTAAGATCTGTTAGTATTCTGATTGCATCGTCTTTATGTTTTCCTACAATATTTGGTACTTTAACTTCGTTTGCATCGACATAAAATGGTAAGACGAAATTGTCGATAATAATCAGAAAAACAAAAAACGATAGTAAAACTACCGCTGTAATTATAGAATATTTTCGCAATCTATTTTTCATAATGGAAATATATTAAACCACGCCCTATTCCACAAAGTATTTTGCCTAATGAATATTTTTTATTTAGTTTGTTATTAAAACAATTTCAGAGTTATTATGAAACTGAATATTTGCCTATTCGAGGATAACGGTTATATCAATTTACTTCCTTTAGTCTATTTAAGACCAGTTTACGACTTAAATTGCGGAATTCTATCTCTTAGGGAAAAAGTTGAAAGATACTTTCCAAAAGCTAATATTAAACTTCATTCAAGGGATTACTTACAAGATGTTATGGCTGAAAGATATCCGGATTGTAATTACAAATTTTTGGATTCTGATGAAATAATATATATAAATGGACGGCTTGTAATTGATAGGAAACTTAGTAAACAAATAACAAAACTTAGTATTGGTGAAGCCCTTACTCTAAATAATCTTGTTATAGCCGTTAGATTATTTTATAAAGACGCTAAACGCTTTCTAACAAAGCAAAATGATTTGTTTGATTTTCATTCAGGTGATTTTTCTAAAAAGGAAGTTGTTGATGCTACAATTATAAATTACCCATGGGACCTGGTGAATATTAACGGCAATGAAATAAAAAATGATTTTGAGTTACTAAGAAAGAAAACTAACGTGAATGTTAAGCTGAACTCACATGTAGTGTTGATAAATAAAAAATCAGTTTTTATTGATAAAGGAACGGTTGTTAATCCATTTGTGGTACTTGATGCCTCAGAAGGACCAATTTATATAGGTAAAAATGTTGAAATATTTCCGCACGTCACAATAAAAGGTCCGGTGTACATAGGAGATAATTCAATGGTTAAATCAAATTCACTTATTTATCATAACACGAGCATTGGGAAGGTTTGTAAAGTTGGCGGTGAAATAGAAAATTCAATTATCCATTCATACTCAAATAAGCAGCATGAAGGATTTTTAGGGCATTCTTATTTAGGCAGCTGGATAAATATTGGAGCAAGTACCAATAATAGTGATCTTAAGAATAACTATGGAGAAGTGGATGTTTATATTAATGGTAAGATGGTTAATTCCGGTTCACAATTTGTCGGGCTTATTATGGGAGATCATTCTAAGACTGCAATTAATACGATGTTCAATACAGGTACAAACGTAGGTGTATCATGTAACCTGTTTGGTTCCGGATTTCCATCAAAGTATATCCCCTCATTCAGCTGGGGCGGCTCGGAATGGTTGCGAACCTATGATATTTCAAAATGCATTGAAGTAGCTAAAATTGTTATGCAAAGAAGAAACATTATTCTGAGTGAAAGTGAAGAGTTGCTACTTCATAAAATCTACGAATTAACTTCAACTGAAAGAAGAAATTAGTTTTTATACAATACTAAACGAATGTACAACAATTATCTTTATTTATTAAGAGGTATTTCTGAATTACGGAGTAAAGTACTAAATAGCGAAGTAATTGATATTTTTACTCAAGAAAAGGATAAACTCTTTATAAGAATTCCGACAATTAATCATCCCGATTTTACATTAATTCTATCTAATAACGCACAGCAACCATATTTTTCTTTTAAAAATGAAATTAAAAAAGCTAAGAAAAACACAAGGGATTTTTTTGCCGAGTATTTGCCATCAAGACTTGTGGACATATCAATTGCAAGCAACGACCGGGTTATAGAGTTTACACTTACAAGAGCAAAATTCTATTTTTTAATTAGAGGTGCTAGAAGTAATGTTGTTTTAATTGCCGGAACGGAATCCCATTCTTTTAAAAAGATCGACACTCAAGAAGTAAATGAAATTAAATCGGAAATTTTAAAGACAGGATTTCTTAACCCATCGGATTCTCTTGTTAGAATTAAAAATGATATTGGTTCCCTCTCTTTAGATGAAATAATAAGTAAATATCGATTTATTAATTACCTCCTTAACAGAATAGATGTTCAATCAGGAGATGATTGGAGATCGAAATTACTAAAAATGATTGATGATATATTAAGCAAAGAAATTGCTGTAACAATTCCGGATGAAACCGGCGAGTTTGATTTTATACCTTCCACATTTGTATCCAGTAACCTGAAACAGAAGCAATATTTTTATGACGATTATTTTAGTGCTCTAAATAAATTTCTAATTTCTAAATCACTAATAAAACGGGATTTTAATACAAAAAAAGAACTAGAAAAGTATTTGCGAAAGGAAATAGATAAAATTTTCAATAAGCTAAACGATTTAAAAGCAAGATTAGAAGTAGGCTCACGTGAAAATGAATTTTCATATCTGGCCAATTTATTGCTAATTAACATAAATAAGATTCGGAAAGGACATGATTCAATAACCGTTCGCGATGAGCTTGGTAAACAAGATGTTACAATTACAATTGATAAATCACTATCACCTAATCAAAATGTAGATAAGCTATTTGAAAAAGCTAAGTCGGAAAAAATAAATTATCAAAAATCCAGCTCCCTTTATTCGGACTTGGAGTTAAAATACAAGAAATTGAGCGGATTGCTGGGTAGATTAACAGCGTTAGAAGATCATAATGAAATTCTTTTATTAAAGAAAGAATTGGGAATCAAATCAAATATGGAATTAAAAACAGAAGAACCCGGAATAAATTTCCGCCGTTTTCTAATTGATAAAAAATATCATTTGTATGTCGGCAAAAACAGTAAAAATAATGACGAGTTAACTACCAGATTTGCCAAACAGAATGACTTATGGTTTCATGCAAGAAGTGTTTCCGGTTCACATGTTGTCTTAAGAGTAGAGAACACCAAAGAGCCTGTTCCTAAGAATATTATTAAGAAGGCGGCTTCTATTGCTGCTTTTTATTCAAAAGCAAAAACTTCTAAACTGGTTTCAGTTAGTTATACATTTAAGAAATATGTTAATAAAAGAAAAAGCCTGGATCAGGGTCAGGTTATTCTTCTCCGGGAACAGACCATTCTTGTTCCCCCTGAAATACCTGAAGGATGCGAATCCATCGATTAGCTATTTTCTGCCAACCCACGTTTTCATGCTGGTAGAAACACCAAACAATACCATCATTTTCTGGAAAAGATAATCAGGTAATATTCCTCTAAAAATATTGACAAGTTTTAATGTTATTGGTCTTCTCACAATTGTTTTATTTTTTTTGATTGCACCATAGACAATCGCTCTTGCAATAACTGAATGTGATTTGACTAATGGTACCAGCATACTTCCCAGTAAATTTAATTTTGCACCGGAGAACATTCCTGTAGCTATATAGTATGGATGAACCGAACTAAGTTTTACACCTAATTTTTTTCTGTTCCATGCCTCGAATCGTAGTGATTCTGTAAATCCCTGGACAGCCCATTTGGTTGCTGCATACACGGATAAATCGGCGACCCCAAGAAATGACGAAGCTGATGATATGTTAATAATATAGCCATAATTGTTATCATACATCATGGGAAGCACTGCTCTTGTAGTATAGAGTATAGAATTAAGATTTACTTCAACAGTCCGTTCCCAATCGTTATCTGTGCAATCGAGGAATCCCCCGCCTTTTACATATCCGGCATTATTTACAAGTATATCAACCTTGCCCATTTCTTTAATAGCCACGTTAACAAGTTCATATACTCTTTCTTTATTGGTTACATCGCATATGTGAGTAAATATTTTTGAAGAATAATTCTTCAGCAAACCTTTAGTATTATTTAATTCGGTTTCATTAATATCCCAGATTGTTACAGAACAGCCTTCTTTTGCTAATAGAATGGATGTTTCAAGCCCGATACCCATTGCACCGCCGGTTACTATAGCTGTTTTCCCTTCAAGAAACATTTTACAACCTCCGCTTAGAAAATTTCTTTTTTGAACCAGACAGTTAAATTTGTAATTTAGAATAGCTTTCTAATTATTAAATTAACAAAGTAATTTTGATTTAGCATTAACTTTTTATGATTGAGAAAGAATCTGTAAAAAAAATATTAATCATCAAATTACGTGGTATAGGTGATGTTGTCTTATCAACCATTGTGCTGGATAACCTGAGAACCTATTTCCCACATGCTGAAATTGATTTTATTTGTGAGAAACCTTCCAGTCCCGGTTTAGATGGTCTTGCGCAATTAAATCAGGTTTTAATTTTGCCAAAAGGTATTATGGGAAGATTAAAATTCTATATGATGATTAGAAAGAGAAAGTATGATTTAGTGCTAGATTTTTATTCAAATCCAACTACTGCACAAATATCATTTTTAAGTGGAGCAAAGTATAGAGCCGGATTCCCGTATAGTGGCAGAAAGTGGGCATATAATTTATTTGGTCCCATTGAAAGAGACCGATATCATTCAGCAGTATTGCATCTGGAATTCTTGAAGAAAATTGGTCTTAATGCAACTTCTGACAACCTATATTTCTTGGTAAGTATAAATGATAACTTATTCACAGAAGCATGGTTAACGCAAAGAACTTTACATGATAAAGAGTTCTTCGGCATATCTCCATCGGGAGGGTGGCCTTCGAAAAAATGTGAACCTGAGAAGTTCGCTGATATTGCAGAAGCAATTTTCAAGAGATTTAATATACCGGCTTTAATTCTATGGGGACCCGAAGATTATAACGATGCCATAAAAATTAAGAATCTATTAGGTGATAAATCATTTCTTGCTCCCAGTACAAGTATTAGGCAAATGGCCTCATTCATTTCTAAGTGCTTATTCCTGATTGCGAATGATAGTGGTCCTATGCACATTTCTACAGCTGTTAAAACTCCTGTATTAAGTATCCATGGTCCCACAAATCCATTGCACCAGGGTCCGTATGGAAACATGCATGAATGGATTAACCTAAGTGAATTAGACTGTATTATGTGTAATCTGTTAGATTGCCCGAAAAATCATGAGTGTTTCAAGGATTTGCCATTAAGCAGAATTATGGAGAAGGTAGAGAAATTAATTTTCAAGAATAAATTACTCGGCTTAACTTGAAAAGTTTAGAGATAATTATTAGAAAAATTTTATTAAATCTTCTCATTTTCTTCAAGAGGAAGGATAATCAGAACGATAAATTAGATACTTCTGAATATCTTAATATTCTTTTAATTCGTTTAAATAGGATTGGCGATGCATTAGTAACTACTCCCCTATTATATGAATTAAAGAAGAATCTTAATTGCAAAATTACAGTTCTTGCAAGCAGATATAACTATTTTATTTTCGATAATCCACTTTTGACTGACGAAGTTATTGTATTTAACAAAAAACTTCAGAGAATTTCTACTTTAATTAAACTTATCAATGAAAATAAATATGATGTTATTATTGATCTTCATGATGATGTGTCCACTACGGTAAGCTATCTAATTGCCTTTTCAAAATGTAAATATAAAATTGGATTGCAAAAAGGGACTGAAAAGTTATTTACAAATACTATTGCAAAATTAGATCCATCAAAACATCATATAATCGAAAGAATGATGGAATTTACAAAACCATTCAATATTTCCTACAATCCGACAAAGATAAATATTATTTACAGTCCGAAGCCCGATTCTATTAGTATTGTTGATTCGTACATAGAAAAACATTTTACGGGAAATAACTTTCTTTTAGGAATAAACATAAGTGCTGGAAGCGATGCAAGATTCTGGGGAATAAAAAATTATAAAGATCTTATTTCCTCATTAACAAATTATGATATTAATATAATTCTACTTTGTTTAGAACGAGATTTGAAATTTGCATGGGAAATTGCCGGAAGAGATATCCCTATTTTTTACAGAAACAGTTTCGATGAATTTGCCGTTATGATTAGTAAATTGAATTTTCTAATTACTCCGGATACTTCCATTGTGCATATTGCTTCTGCATTTCAAGTTCCTCTATTTGGATTATACGTAAAATTTAATACCAACGATTTTGTATGGTTTCCATATAAGTCCGATTATGAAGTAATTATAACTACTGAGCCGACGCTCAAGAATATAGATTCAAATTTAGTTAAAGAAAAATTAACCCCATTTTTTGAGAAATACTTTTATGAGTACAAATCCAAATAAACCAAAAGACCCTAAAGTATTGAGCTGCAAAAACTTTAATGGTTATAAACCTTGTTTTACAGATCATAACTGTTGGGAAAACGGATGTAAAAGTTATAACCCGATAGGAACCAAAATCCTGATCATTAATCTTGATGCTATGGGCGATGTTTTAATGACAACAGCCCAGTTACCGGGCATTAAAAGAAAATACCCTGATTCAACTATTTACTGGGTGACACTTAAAAACGCAACCGGATTACTTCAAAATAACCCCTACATAGATAGAGTATTTCAATTCGATTATGAAAGCGACCTGATACTTAACCAGATGAGTTTCGATATTGTTATGAATGTTGATAAATCTTCCCAGTCAGGTGCTTTAACTATGAAATTAAATTCAAAAGAAAAATTGGGATTTGGAATTGATGACAATTGTAAGATTATTCCTCTAAACGAAGGTGCAAAATACAATTACCAGCTTGGTATGGATGATAATCTTAAATTCAGAATTAATAAAAGAACAGGTCAGGATTATTTAGCTGAGACTTTCAACCTGGATTATAGAAATGATGATTATGTCTTTAATTTTACTGATGAAGAGCTAATATTTATTGAAGAATATAAATCTAATATTGGCATTTCAAAAACTGATAAAGTAATTGGTTTTAATACCGGTTGCTCTTTATTATTTCCCAATAAAAAAATGACATTAGAACAGCACTCTATATTAATAGAACGGTTCTTAGCTTTAAAAGAATATAAAATATTGTTACTTGGTGGACCCGAGGATACTGAGAGAAATGATTTTCTTGCAATACAATTTGATGGCAAAGTAATTAATACCCCCACAAATGATGGTGTAAGAAAAGGTGCTTGTTATGAGAGCATTCCACAAGTTATTATAACAGGTGATTCTTTTGGGATGCACCTGGCTATAGCTCTCAAGAAACATGTAATTGCCTGGTTCGGATTAAGCTGCTGGACTGAAATAGAGCTTTACGGTAGAGGTGTTAAGTTATTCCCTGAGGGCTTATTCTGCTCTCCTTGCTGGAAAAAAGTTTGTCCTTACAATTTGGAATGTATCCAGATGATCGATCTGGAAAAGATTGTTGAAGAAACAGTATCTTTTTTTAACAGGAAATAATTTGTCAATTAAGAGAACAGATATTGTATCCAGACAGAATGAACTTGGAAGACCTTTACTTCTTGATGGAGCAATGGGCAGTTATTTATTTCAGAAGAATCTAAATCCCGATCAATATTTATGGCAATCTATTCATAATATAAAGCACTCTAAAATTGTGAAATCAGTATATGAGGAATATATCGATGCCGGTTCTGATATTATTACAACAAATACTTTCAGGACCAATCCTGCTGCTGTAAAAAGTTCTAATCTTGGAATTACAAATTACGAATTCGTAAAACTGAGTGTTGACATTGCCATTCAAGCTAAACGCAATCTAAATATTATTATTGCCGGCTCCAACGCTCCGGCTGAGGATTGTTACCAAAGACAAAGAACATTAACATTATTAGACCTGGAGTATAATCACAAAAAGCATATTGAGATGTTATGGAATTCCGGAGTTGATTTTATTCTAAATGAAACTTTCAGTCATTGGGATGAAATAGAAATGGCAAGTAAATTTTGTAATGACAACAATATCCCTTTTATAATTTCATTTTATTTTGACGAAGATCTTAAACTATTAAGTGGTGAACCTTTACATGAAGCAATAAATTTTGTTTCTGACTTCTCACCAATTGCCGTTGGCTTTAATTGTGTTAAAGTTAAGACATATAAAAAATATATAGATCATTTCCACCTGAATACTAAATTCGGATTCTATTTCAATTGTGGAACAGGTAAGGTAACTGATGAAAATCTGATTTGTGATAATGAGCCGGACAATTATACTAAATCGATAAAATCATTGATAAACTATAATACTTTTTTTATCGGATCATGTTGCGGTTCTTCACCAAAACACATCGCAAAAATAAAAGAGTTGCTTGATGAAGTATATTGAAATTAAAGCTCCTGCTAAGATTAATATTGGTCTTAATATAATTAATAAGCGGCTAGACGGATATCATAATCTTTACACCTTATTCTACCCTATTTACGATTTGTACGATACGCTTAAATTTACTTTAAGTGATCGATTCGAATTTATTTGTAATGATAAAAATATTCCTGACAATGAAAATAATTTAGTTGTGAAAGCCAAATTATTACTTGAGGAGCTGACAAAGAAATTACTTTGTGTAAAAATAGAACTCGAAAAAGTTATTCCTTCGCAAGCGGGACTTGGTGGCGGAAGTTCTGATGCAGCTGCAACACTTATATCACTTAATGAATTATTCCGATTAAATCTGAAAGATGACGAATTAAACAGAATCGCCTTAATGCTTGGTTCGGATGTTCCATTTTTTATTAAAGCTAAACCAGCTATTGGAAAATCGAGAGGTGAAATTCTTGAACATATCGACCTTGAGATTAATGAATTTATTGTTATTGTTAATCCGGGGATAAATATTTCTACCAGAGAAGCTTTCGCAAATGTAAAACCAATTCAAAAAGAATTGGATTTTAGAAAATTTATTATTGCTAATAAAATTGATTACAATCTTCTTAAGGAAATTGCTTTTAATGATTTCGAAGAGTTCGCATTTAATAAGTATCCAGAAATAGAGAATATCAAGAAGATTTTTTATGAGTCAGGGGCATTATATGCTTCAATGTCAGGCAGCGGTTCAACAGTGTTCGGTATTTTTTCAGATGATGTTGATGCTAAAAAATCAATACAATGTTTTCCTAAAACTCATTTCTGCTGGATAAGTAATCCTCATTATTGACTTCAAAAATATCATATTCATTCGGCTTAAAATTGTAAGGTAGTAATATTTCGAAAGTTGTTCCCGGGTGTTGTTCTGTTCCAATTCTTGATGGACTTTTAACAACTATATTGCCCCCAAACATTTCAATAATTTCTTTAACAATTGCCAGCCCCATCCCTGTCCCGGAATGCTTTGTTTTATCAATATTAGAAGCTCTGAAGAACTGTGTGAATATTTTTGGTAATGAATCTTTTGGAATTCCAATTCCATTATCGCTAAACTCAGCGTAAAGCATTCCTTCTTTATCCTCCAGAACTATCTCTACTATACCGTTTTGATCTACATATTTTATTGCATTTGAAATTAAATTAGAAATTGCAAGTTCAAGTAAGATTGTGTCTGATTTAATTTTTTTATTTTCATCTCTTTTGTCAATTAATTCAAGTGTAATAGATTTTGTTTTCACTAATTCTAATTGTTTATCGATGAAAGATTCGATGAGTTTTACAATATCAATTTCCTCTGCAGATTTAACATCCAGGATCTTTAGGCGCGATATTCTTAAAATATCATTAATAAGATTAAGGGTTTCTTCTGTTCTATGCTTAGCTCTATGTAATTTCTTTTCGACTTCAATTTCGATTGGACCAACAAATTTATTGAGAATCAATTCAATTATTGAATGAGTTGCAGTAACGGGGGTTTTTACTTCGTGAACAACACCAATAATATATTTCTGTTTTGTAACCTCAGCTTCATTTAGTTTTTCAAGCGTAGAGCGTAATTGTTGTTCACGTTTATATAACTGCCTTGTAATTTTATTTGCTATATACACACTGATAAATAGCATCGATGCGAATATTATGATAAACAGTATATCATAAGTTAATGTATGTGGTCTGTTGTTCGTATATAATCCAATAATAAAATATTTTTCAACAAGACCATATCTCTGTAGCATTGTTAATAGGCCGAACACAACACTTATAACACCGGCGGTTATATATACTAAGTAGCCGGGTAAAATCAAACTACCTATAATCATATGAAAAATGAAAAAGAGATGTAATGGTGATTCAATTAAACCTGTATAATAAACTACTAACATTAACGAAATCAGATCGAGGGCCATTTGTATTAAGGAAAGATGAAGGCAATTAAATTTATCAGGAATACAACCAACATATTTCCTTGTTCGTTGAATAATGATATTATACAATAGAATAAAAGCAGAGATAGTTATAAGTGCAGTAAATTGAATTGTAGTTAAACGAAATTGAAGTATAACTTGACCGGCAACAGTAAATGCAATAAGCATTACAGTTGCCAGATATCGAAGTTTAATAAACCAAAGATTTCTAACCCTAATAGCTCGCCAGAATTCTCCATAGTGATGAGCCCATTCAGGAATAAGAGGAATCATGATCATCCTCAATTGAGTTAATTGATCAAATATATCCTGATATCAAAATAGATATAAATAGGTGTAAAGTAAAATTAAGAGCCGAAAAATAATTTCCGGCTCTCATTAGAATTATTAAGCAATATATCTTCCACGTTTTAGATAATGCGTATGAAGCAGTTTATGTGAAAGATGCGAACATGGTCCTTCAGTTAAGAACTCCTGATAAATTTTAACAACATGAGGATTATCATGCGACTTTCTTAATTCCAAAGATTCATCTTCAGAATAAATTGCTTGAGCTCTTAATCTTCTGATTTCCGGAGTAGTAGGAATTGGCTGTCCGCCTCCACCAATGCAACCGCCCGGACAAGCCATAAACTCTATAAAATGACATTCTGAAAATTTACCACCGGCTTTAATATCATCCATTATTTTCTTTGCATTAGCAGTACCGTGAGCAACAGCTATTTTTAATGTAGCACCTTTTAACCAATCCCAATTAGGAACCAGTGATTTTAACAATTGCGGAACCGGTCCAACCTTATCACCAATTGGAATTTCCATATACTTAATTCCATCAAATCCACGCAAAGGAATAATATTCGCCTTCTCAAAAATGTCTTCTGCTTTCTTACCTAAAACGAATTCAACAACAGATCTAATTGCAGCTTCCATTACACCACCTGTAGCACCGAATATTAATCCGGCACCAGAAGCTTCACCGAATGGAGAATCAAAATTGCTCTTTGGCATTTCTGGTAAATTAATTCCGGCTTCCTTAATCATTTTTGCAAGTTCTCTTGTAGTCAAACCGTAATCAACATCTTTATAACCGCTATCATTCATTTCCGGTCTATTACATTCAAACTTTTTAGCCGAGCAAGGCATAACAGCAACGGATACAATATTAGCTGGGTCAATACCGGCTTTTTCTGCATAAAAAGTTTTTATCAATGCACCGAACATTTGCTGTGGAGATTTAGCTGAGCTAAGGTTATCAAGATATTCAGGGTAATAATGCTCAATGAATTTTACCCATCCCGGTGAACATGATGTAAATTGCGGTAATGCAACCTGTTCTTTCTTAACAAGTGCTTTGTATAACCGCAGAATAAGTTCTGTTCCTTCTTCGATGATTGTTAGGTCGGCAGTAAAGTTTGTATCGAACACTCTATCGAAACCGATTCTGCGTAAAGCTGTGTTTAATTCACGCGTCATTGAATGACCGGCACCAAGACCAAACTCTTCACCAATTGCAGCACGCGGAGATGGTGCAGTCTGAATTACTACATGTTTATTCGGATCGTCTATTGCTGCCCATATTTCATCGGATGGATCATTTGCTCGCAATGCAGCGGTTGGACACCTGTTAATACACTGGCCGCAATTAATACAAATAACATCAGCCAATGGTTTTTCCAGGAAAGTACCAATGTGGGTTTTATCGCCTCTATCAATCGATTCAAGAACGCCTACTTCCTGAAGATCGATACATGTCCGAACACATCGTTTACACAAAACACACTTACTCATTTCTCTAATTACTGAGTATGACGAGTTATCAATTTCATATTGGGGTTCGGTTACATGACCAAATGTAAATTGATCAATTGCATATTCTTTTGCTAAAGATTGCAATTCGCATTTACCGTTTCTGAAACATGCATAACATTCTCCGTAGTGTTCGCTTAGTAATAACTCCAGTATGTGTTTACGAGCTTTACGAACCATTGGTGTTGAAGTTCTGATTTTAATAGGGGAAGTAATAGGGAATGCGCAAGAAGCTTGCAAAGTTCTCATACCCTGAACTTCTACAACACAGATTCTACAAACACCAGCAACACACAAATCCTCGTGATGGCACAAAGTAGGAATTGTAATGCCGGCAATTTTGCATGCCTCTAGTATTGTAGTACCTAATGGAACGGAGATTTTTTTCTCATTTATATCGACAGAAATCATTCCGCCTATTGTAGAAGTATCTTTAGGTTTTTCAATTGTATGTGGCGTTTGACTAACCGGTGCTCTAAAATCGCCTTTACTTTCCATTTCCGCCTCCGTTTCCGTTAAATATTTCCTCTTTATAATTTTCTAATATCGAAATAAATGCATTAGAACTGGATTGACCCAATCCGCACTTAGATGCAACTTGCATTGTTTTTCCTAAGTCTTTCAATTGATTGATATAACTAAACTTATATTCACCTTTTTCAATCATCTCTACGCCTTCCAGTAATTTTACATTTCCTAATCTACATGGAGTACATTGCCCGCAAGATTCTTCAACAAAAAATTCCATAAAGTTTTTTAGAACGTGAAGCATATTTCGGCTTTCATTGAATATCATAATAGAACCACCGGTTGCAACATCTTCATAAGCTAATGAACGATCGAACTGTGATTTTGGGATACAGATACCTGAAGCACCTCCAACCTGAACAGCTTTTGTGTCCTTTGCTCCAACAACTTTTAATAGTTCAGAAATGGTTGTTCCCCATGGTAGTTCATAAACACCGGGTCTTAGACAATCGCCGGAGACTGAGAATAATTTTGAACCGGAAGATTTATCAGTTCCATGTTTACGATACCATTCACCACCTTTAGTTATGATATGTGGAATTGATGCAAGTGTTTCAACATTGTTAACAACTGTTGGCATGCCCAAATATCCTGTATTAACCGGATAAGGTGGGCGGTTACGTGCTTCTCCCCTATTTCCTTCAAGAGATTCAATAAGCGCAGTTTCTTCACCACACACATAAGCACCTGAACCAAGACGAATAATTATATCAAAATCAAAATTAGATTTACCTAAAATGTTTTTCCCTAATAAATTATCTTTTCTCATTGAATCGAGGTAATCTTCCAATGAGCTTAACATATATTCATATTCACCGCGGAGGTAAACAATTCCTTTTGAAGCACCAATAGTATAACCGGCTATAACCATTCCTTCAAAAACCAGTTCAGGATATTCAAGTAAAAGAACTCTATCCTTAAATGTACCGGGTTCTCCTTCATCTGCATTACATATAATATATTTTTGATCTGCAATGGCAGCTGCTACAATAGTCCATTTAGTTGCAGTAGGAAAACCGGCCCCGCCTCTACCTTTTAATTTTGAGTCGCGTAATTCAAACAAAATATCTTCACGTGTTATTGATAATGCTTTTTTAATGCCTTCTCCACGGTTGTATTTTGAAAACAGAACATCACCTTTTCGTTTTTTATTTTCCATTGTCATCCTCACTTCAACTCGTTCAATATTTGAACAGCTTTTTCTGGTGAAAGTTTGGAATAAACTCTTTCATTAATTATCATAGCCGGACCCTGGTCACACATTCCAACACAATTGGCAAATTCAAGAGTGAATTTATTATCACGAGATGTTTCGCCAAACTTAATACCGAGTTCTCTTTCAATTGCTTTAGCAACAGATGCTTTGCCTTGCATGTCACAGGAAATTGTCTGGCACAATCTAACAATATACTTTCCTTTTGGAGTAGTGTTGAGAAACGAATAGAATGAAATAACACTAAAAACTTCCACGGGATGAATATCGAGTAAACGTGCGACTTCCTGTTGAGCAAAGTCAGGAATAAATTTATGCTTTCTTTGAATATCCTGAAGAATAGGGATAAGCGAAGAGCGGTTTTGACCGTATTTAGAAACTAATAATTCAATTTCTTCAGTCATAGCATTTTTTTCCATTACCAGCATATTATTTAACCTCCTTTACTTTCAACAAAGATTCAACTTTGTTTACTAGTTCCTCGGGTGAAATCGGTTTTTCAACAAAGTCATCAACCGGAACCATTTCACTTTTTCCAAAATCCAGACCGATCGCTTTTGAAACGGAGGTATACATTAATATTGGAATAGTAATTCCTTCCTTACGGAATTTTTGAGCGAGATAAAAACCGTCGTCCGGCTCATCCATCATAACATCTAGAATTATTAAGTCGGGTTTTTTACCCTTAACGATTTTATATCCATCGTTAGGATTATTGGCGGTAATAACATCATAACCTTTCGATTTAAGCACTAAACTACTTGCATCTAGAATATCCGGATCATCATCGATAATTGCGATAAGTGCCATAATTTTCTCCTGTTTAATTGGGATTTATTGGTAATTTAATTAAGAAAGTAGTACCAACTCCGTATTCGGATTCTACTTCAATAAGCCCGAAATATGAATCGACAATTCTCTTTACAATACTTAACCCTAATCCTGTACCGCTTATTCCACGTGTCATGTCGTTCTTGGCTCTGTAGAATTCCGAAAATAATTTTTGTTTCTCATCAGGTTTAAGTCCAATACCTGTATCTCTTACTTTTAATTCCACATAATTTTTCGATGAAGAAATATCAATAAATATTTTACCTTTGTCCTTATTATACTTTATTGCATTGCTTAATAAATTAGTTACCATTCTGGTTATTTCATTAATATCTGCTTTTATAAATGGTAAATTTATTTCGATGTTCTTTTCTACTGTAATTCCTTTTTTATTTAACTCAAGTTCGAGCATCTGTATTGTTGAGCAAATTATTTCTTCCAGATGAACCTCAAATATTTCACGTTCCTTAGTCTTCATTTCGAATCTTGATATATCGAGCAGGTCATTTACAAGATCGGTTAATGATTTTAAACGAATTGTTGAACGCTGAATATAATCATGTTGTTTTTCCGGTGACAGTTTTATTGATTGATCCATAATTATGTTTAAGAAACCCTGAACAGCAGCTAAAGGAGTTTTTAATTCGTGTGCAACCATAGATACAAATTGATTCTTAATGATCTCAATCCTTTTATAACCCGTGATGTTACTTAAAATAATTACAACACCGGCTAAGCTTCCATCAGGATTTGGAATTGGTGTACAAGCTGCTTCAAGGAATAATTCGTTATCTGCATGAAGTGAAAATTCTGTCGTATAGCTTTTCAACATTATCTTATCAGATTGAAAAATCTTATTCACAATATCTGTTACATGCACTGGAAGTTTATCTAATATTTTTTCACCAATCTGGATATTGTTTATGTTTAGTAATTTAATTGCTGCATAATTATAATAAGCCAGATCACCGTTAGTATTTATTATTATTATTCCTTCGCTAATTGACTTGATGATTGCATTGAGCCGGGATTTTTCATTAGCAAGTTCTAATAAGTTTTTCTCTCGTTCTAATTCAAGTCTATGTGCATCAAGAATTAATTTCCTTTGTTTTAGCCCCTGTTCAACCTGGTAAATTAATTCTTCTGGGGAAAATGGTTTAGGAATATATCCAAAAGCTCCAATTCGTGTTGCCTGAATTGCTGTTTCATAACTTGCAAATGCTGTGGCAATAAAACATACAGTATTTGGATGAATACTTTTAATTTCTTTTAGAACTTCTAATCCGTCAATATCCGGCATTTTTAAATCAATTACAGCAACATCGAAATCTGTAATAGTTCCAAACTGCAGCCCTTCTGTACCGTTTTCTGCAGCGGTTACATTATAACCTTCCTCTTCCAATAATCTTTTAGTGCCAAGACGTAATCCTTTCTCGTCATCTACAATTAGAATATTTCCTTTGAAATTATTCATTTCAGATCATCGGTTAAGTTAAATTACTAATGCTGATAGTTAAAGTTTTCCAACTTTGCCAGAAGGTCTTCTATAACAACCGGCTTGTTAATTATTCCATCACACTTAATCCATTCTTTCTCTTCTTTGCTGGAAGAGCTGAACTTAAATCCGGTCTCGTAAGTAGCAGATGTAAGCATGAACACTGGAATTTTCTTACCATGTTCGGTTTTTTTAATTTTATAACAAAGTACAAAACCGGAATCCATCTGTTCCATTATTAAATCAATAATAGCAGCATCGGGTTTTTCTTTTTGAAATACTTTAAGCCCATCTTCAGAATTTTCTGCTGTTATAACTTCAAATCCTTTTGATTCCAGTAATAATTTGTTTTGTTCAAGTAGATCGATGTCGTCATCCACGAGTAATATTTTTTTAACATTTTCGGTTACCATACTTTCTCCATCAATTCAAAATTGGATTTATAATATTTACTTTAAGAGGCAATTTAATTACAAACGATGTTCCTTTTCCTATATTACTGTTAACCTTAATTTCACCTTTATGCATTTTTACAATGCCATAAGTAATTGCAAGACCCAATCCGGTTCCCTTACCCATTTTCTTTGTTGTAAAAAATGGCGTAAAAACTTTACCAATATTCTCTTGAGGAATACCGCAACCGGAATCTGTTATTTCAATAATAATGTTATTATCATTCTTCTTAAGGTTAATTACTATTTTTTTTACTAAGCTTGATTCAAGTGCTTCGCATGCATTAGTCAATATATTCAGAAAAACTTGTTTTAATTGATCTGAATCCCCTTCTATTTCCTGAGATTTAGTATCGTTGTTTATTGTAATATCGATATCACTAAATACGGGATTGATAAGTAACATCCTTGTAATGTTTGTTATCAGCTCAAAAATATTTACAGAAGAAATTCTAAGTTTACCCTGGCGTGCAAAGTTGAGAAGATTGGCTACTATGTTTTTACACCGGTTAGCTTCTTCAATTATCAAACTTAAATCCTCTCTAGACTGAGTATCCTCAGTGCACTTTTCAATTTTTCGTCTTAACATATTAGCATAAAGCATAATTGAACCGAGCGGATTATTGATTTCGTGTGCAACCCCGGCTGCAAGCTGTCCAATTGAGGCAAGCTTTTCAGCACTGTGAAGTTGTTCCTGTGTTTCCTTTAATTCTATATAAGCTGACTCAAGTTTATCAATTAGGAATGGGAGACACATATCATCTTCTGCAAGGTCTTTTGCAATTGCGATAGCATATTCTCTGCATGTCCTATAACCGCAAGATCCGCAATTCAACTCATCGGATTTAGCATATTTATTTGTCCGGGCAAGTATTTTCTTAATTTCATCTTCAGAGGGCATCGGTCGTCTTTGATTCTTATTATGGAATGACCTTGTTAGATTCAAATCTCTACTATTGTATAATGTACTTTTCCATTCATGTTTATCGAATGAATTAATATTCTTATCGATAAAACTAATTACCTTTTCACGTTTAGAATAAAAATTCAAATCCGAATCGATTGCAGGTCCGCTGATACATCCTTCGCAGAATAAAATATCGATAAACTTGGACTTAATTTTTTTTTCTGCAATTTCATTAATAATTTCTTCAACCCTTTCTTTACCCTCCACAACAATTATCTCTTTTTCTAGAATATCACCCGAAATATTTGCTGTCTTAAGCAATCCACCGGTTAAAGGAAATGATTTGCCCAAATAAGCATAAGGAGGATCAATATCTATTTCGTCGAGATTTTCAAAGTTGATTTTTTTTGAATCAAAAATTTCTTTAAGTTCTGCAAAAGTAAGAACCGCATCAACTGCATCACTAACAGAACTATCTTTATATTCACTTTTTTTAGCTACACAGGGACCTATAAACACTACTTTTGTATCAGCGCCATAATTTTTTTTGATATATCGTCCCATTGCAATCATAGGTGAAACCACTTTTGCAAGATTTGGTATTATTTCATTAAAATACTTTTCGACCCAGTTAAATACTGCCGGACATGCGCTGCTAATTATTGTATCTTCAAAATTACTTTCAGCAAGTTCTGAATAATATTTACTAATTAAATCAGCACCGAACGCAGTTTCAACAACCTTTGTAAAACCAATAGTCTTTAATGCTGCCTGCACCTTTGTATAGTTCTTTGGAAAAGATGCCGGGAAAGATGGGGCAATCATTGCAACTGCTTTTCCAGACGGTAAAATTTCATTTACTACATTATCAACTTCACTCAGGATTTGTTTTGCTTGTTGAGAGCATACTTTAACACAATGACCACAACTGATGCACCTTTCTTCAATAACAACAGCTTGCCCGTTAATTACCCTGATTGCTTTAGCCGGGCATTCCCTTATGCATGAATAACATCTTTTACATCTTTGCGATATTGTAGTTACGATCCCTTGTGACATGATTTATCTTATTTTATAAACCTATGCCTCTTCAAGAATTTTCTTACGATTAATATAAGTTGTATGTAAAAGTTCGTGCGCTAAATGACCGTTGGGTTCACCAAGAAATTCTTTGTACAACTTTTTAACCGATTCGTTTTCATGTGAGCGCCGTTTCTTCATATTTGCATCGATATCGTATAATGCCTGAACACGCTTTTTAATCTTTTCAGTTTTCTGATGAATCGGTTGCCCGCCTCCATTTATACAACCTCCCGGACAAGCCATTACTTCGATGAAGTGATATTTTGAATTACCCTCTTCAACTTCATCTAAGATTGGTTTTACATTCCCAATTCCATTAACAACTGCAACATTAACATCCATTCCATTTATATTTATTGTTGATTCTTTAATACCCGAATTACCTCTGATATCATAGAATTCAAATTTTTCCAATTCCTTATCAGTAATTATTTTATATGCAGTTCTTAATGCAGCTTCCATAACACCGCCGCTTGTTCCGAATATTGCTGCAGCACCGGTTGATTCTCCAAGAGGATTATCAAATTCATTCTCCGGCAATTCATTAAAATCAATTCCCGCCATTTTGAATAAACGAACAAGTTCGCGGGTTGTTAAAACTGCATCAACATCAGCGTTATGTTCTTCTGTTAATTCTGGTCGATCCGATTCATACTTTTTTACTGTACATGGCATTATCGAAACAACATAAATGTTTTCCGGTTTTAATCCCATTTTCTTTGCATAATATGTCTTTAGTATTGCACCTTCCATTTCATGCGGAGATTTACAAGAAGAAACATTATCAAGTAATTCAGGTCTGTTCTGTTCAATAAATTTTACCCAGCCCGGGCAACAACTTGTAAACATTGGCAACGTTTTGCCATTTGCTACTCTGGAAACAAGTTCATTTGCTTCTTCAATAATTGTTAGATCGGCAGCAAAGTTTGTATCGAATACTTTGTTGAAACCGAGTCTCTTTAATCCTGTAATTATTTGACCTGTTACATTGGCACCAAGCGGTAAATTGTATTCTTCTCCTATTGTAGCTCTAACCGCAGGTGCTATTTGTGCTATTGTAAATTTTGTTTTATCGACAATTGCATTCATTACTTCTTTAGCATGACTTTTTTCTCTTAATGCAGCTGTAGGACAAACAAGAATACACTGACCACAGAGGATACAATCACTTACATTCAATCCTTTGTTATAGGGGGTAGTAACATTACTAGCAAAACCTCTGTTTGTAAAGTCGATTGCACCTATCTTCTGAATTTCTGAACAAATTCTAGCACATCTACCGCATAAAATACATTTTGCAGGATCTCTTTCCATCGAGGCACTTGAGATATCGATTGCATGATCTTTCTTCACACCGACAAATCTGTGTTCTCTTATGCTATACTTTTCTGATAAATCCTGTAGTTCACAATTTTTATTTCGAACACATATCAGGCAATCCTGAGGATGATTCTCAACTAATAGTTCGATAATTGTTTTTCTTGCAATCCTTACACGTGGAGAATTAGTTTGAACTTTCATTCCTTCCATAACCGGATAAGCACAACTTGGTGTTAATCCTCTCATACCATCTACTTCAACAACACAAATTCTACATGCACCGGTTGGGAACAGATCTTTCATGTGACATAATGTTGGGATGTGGATTCCCACAGATTTAGCCGCATCCAGTATAGTCATTCCTTCTTCAGCTTTTACTTTTATATCATTAATTGTTAGTTCTACCATTTATAACCTCTGTTTAATTGATGTTAATGGCTTCGAACTTGCACGATTCAAAGCACATTCCGCATTTTGTACATTTTACTTCAATTATATGATGAGCTTGTTTCTTTTCTCCTACTATTGCCTCGACGGGACATTTTCTTAAGCATACTCCGCAGCCGTTACAAATAGAAGGATCAATCTGAAATGTCAGTAATTCTTTACATACCTTGGCTTCACATTTTCTTTCGAATAGATGTTCTTCGTATTCATCTCTAAAATATGTTAGTCCGGATATTACAGGATTAGGTGCGCTCTGCCCCAACCCGCATAATGATGTGTCACGTATTACGTCGGCCAATCTCTGTATGTGAATAATTCCCTTAAATCTCTGTAATTGATCTAAATTATTTCCATTCGATTTATAGCTCACGGGAATCCGTTCAATGATTTCGAGCATACGTTTTGTACCTTCACGGCAAGGAACACACTTACCACAGGATTCATTTTGTATGAATGTCAGAAAATATTTGGCAACATCAACCATACATGTGTCTTCATCCATAACTACGAATCCTCCAGAACCCATCATAGCGCCAACATTTTTCAATGATTCGTAATCTACTTCGGTATCCATAACAGAATCCGGTAAACAACCGCCAGAAGGACCGCCGATCTGCACGGCTTTAAATTTTTTATTATCGGGTATTCCGCCACCTATATCGAAAACAACTTCTTTAAGAGTAATTCCCATTGGAATTTCAACTAATCCACTATTAGCGATTTTACCGCTTAGTGCAAATACTTTTGTGCCTTTGCTTTTTTTAGTACCAAGAGAAGAAAACCATTCAGAACCTTTATTGATTATTGTTGCAATATTTGCAAACGTTTCAACGTTATTTATTACTGTCGGTTTTCCCCATAATCCGGTGTCGGTTGGATAAGGTGGTCGTGGACGCGGCATTCCACGTTTACCTTCTATTGATGCAATTAAAGCGGTTTCTTCGCCACAAACAAATGCTCCTGCACCTTTTTTAATCTTAAGTTCAAATTCAAAATCGCTGTTTAATATATTTTTACCTAACAAACCGTATTCTTTGCATTTCTCAATAGTGTTTTGTAACCGTTCGATTGCAAGCGGATATTCTGCCCTACAATAAATATAACCTGACGAAGCTCCAATAGCATAACCGCCAATTATCATTCCTTCTACAACTTTGTATGGATCACTTTCAAGCACAGAACGATCCATAAATGCGCCGGGGTCACCTTCATCAGCATTACAAATAATATATTTTATTTCCGATTCTTTTTTATGTGCCATTTCCCATTTAAGACCGGTTAAAAATCCTCCCCCGCCTCTTCCGCGCAAACCGCTATCTTTTACTTCGTTCACAACTTTTTCCGGTGTTAGAATTCTTAATGCTTTATCCAAAGCTTTGAATCCACCCTGGGAAATGTATTCATCAATAGAAAGTGGATTTACTATACCGCAGTTTTCAAGAACAACTTTCAACTGTCTTTTGAAAAACGGATGGTCGCTTAAAGACGGGACATTTTCCATTCCATTACCAAAAGAACCGAGTAATTTTTTCTTATAAATCCCTTTGTCAATCAATGTAGTCTTAACAAGTTCCTGAACATCCTTTGGTATAATTTCGCAATAAGAAATTCTATCCTTACCGGGAAGTTTGACATCTACAATTGGTTCTTTTGCACAATAACCGATACAACCGGTGGGAACAATTAGTGCATCAATTTTATTTTTTGTTAATTCTTCTTCAATAGCTTTCTTAACTTTATCGGCACCCGATGCCAATCCGCAGGTTCCCATACCAATAAAAATTACTGGAACTGAAGTGCTATCATACTTAATGGATCTATTTAGTTCAGTAAACTTACTTGTACAGTTTTCATCTTTATGGCATAATGGTCCGTCTATGCAGCATGCAATAAATTGATCGCATGGTGTTTCGCTAGAATGCCAGCATTGTTCGCAGCATTTTTCGTTAAATGTTTTCATTCAGCACTCACTTGTATTTCTTTTTCTTGCTTAATCGATTCTTCTTTTTTGTATTTACTAATTATTTTGGAAATTTCTTTTATAGAAACTCTTCCATAGTATTCATCATTAATATTAATTACAGGAGCAATACTGCAAGCACCTATACATGCAACTGTTTCAAGAGTAAAAAGTTTATCACGTGTGGTTTGTCCTGCACATATTCCTAATTCATTTTCTAATGCAATTAAAATATTAGCCGAATTCTTTACATGGCATGCAGTTCCTCTACAAACACGGATTATATTTTTACCCAGTGGTGTTAGTCTAAACTGATTGTAAAATGTAGCTACTCCATAAACACTGCTTAATGGAATGCATAAATGGTTTGAGATTTCCTTTAATGATTTTTCAGGTAGGTAACCAAATACATCCTGAATATCTTGAAGTATCGGGATTAAGTTGCTTCTTTCGAATTTCGGGTATTTTTCAAAAATATGACTATGCATCTTCTTCTCATAATATTTGTTTTCCTAGTTAATTCTAATTTTATGCCAGATTTGGAATTCACATAAGTTTCGAATTTAAGCGGGATAACGATATCTTATATTAAAAAATGTGGAAAGATTCCTAAGTCTGAGAATAGAATTCTTCGATTTTTAAATGAAAACATAGATTAAAAATCTTATTCTATTTCCTTTTCTTCAATTTTTATTATGTTAGTAAAGAATTAACCGAACGTTATGGAAAAATTTGAATTAGGAAATATTTTTCAAAAGAAATTGGCAGCCTGGATATCACTTACAGTTGGTATCATGATGTTTATTTCAAAGATCACAGCTTATTTAATAACAGGTTCTACTGCCATCTTTTCCGATGCAGTTGAATCAGTTGTTCATGTAGCAGCAACATCCATGGCATTATTCAGTATTTATTTGAGTTCAAAACCGGCCGATGAAACTCATCTATATGGCCACGGAAATATTGAATACTTTTCTGCTGGAATGGAAGGATTTTTAATAATTGTTGCTGCAATTACAATTATTTACAGCTCTACAATTGATTTAATTGAAGGAGTTTCTACTCAAAAACTTTCTACTGGTACAACTATAATTGGGATTGCCGGTTTGGTAAATCTTGTTCTTGGAATTTACCTTGTTAAAAAAGGTAAGCAAACTAACTCTTTAACTTTAATTGCTGATGGTAAACACGTTCTTACAGATTCCTACACAAGTATTGGGGTTGTAATCGGATTAATATTAGTAATTATAACCGGGTATTTGATACTCGATCCTTTAATTGCAATTCTTGTTGCACTTAATATTCTATTCACTGGATATAAATTGATTCGTGAATCAATAGGCGGATTGATGATAGAAACTGATCAGACAGTTCTGAGTTCGATTTCCAATCTTTTTACGAATATTAAAAAAGAATATTGGATCGATATCCATCATCTTAAGTTTAGAAAATCCGGTGAAATAATTTATGCAGATTTTCACCTGATTCTTCCTTATTATTTTACAATTGAAGAGTCACATCATGAAGAAACGTACATAAGAGATTCACTGAGGAATATTTTTCCAAATGCCGGGATAAGAGTCCACATGGATTATTGTAAGCCTGATTGTTGTAAATTTTGCAATTATATTGAGTGCAAAGTTCGTATAGAAGAAAAGAAAAAAGATTTTGAATGGGATGCTAAAAAATTTATTGGCGATCCAGTCTATTTATAACTACCCCATTGATTTTAATTCGGAATCTTTCTTTATAACCATTTCCTCCATTTCCTTTTTATACTTTTTCAATTTATCCGCAAGTCCAGAGTTAGATATGGACAGAATCTGTAATGCTAATAACGCTGTATTTTTAGATCCATCAACTGCAACAGTAGCAACAGGTACACCCGGAGGCATCTGAACAATAGAGAGTAAAGAATCGAAACCGTTTAATGCACCGCTTTTAAGAGGAACTCCGATAACAGGGTAAGCTGTATATGATGCAACTACTCCTGGAAGATGGGCCGCTAATCCTGCACCAGCAATAAAAACTTTAATCCCCCTTTCTTCTGACTCTTCAATAAATCCTTTTAGATGTGAGGGTACACGGTGAGCAGATAAAATTCTCATTTCGTAATGGATGTTAAATTCTTTAAATACTTCAGTCGCTTTGCTCATTATCTGTAAATCGGAATCGCTACCCATTAAGATTGCAACTAAAGGATTGTCTTTATTCATTTTTAATCCCATTTTTGATTTGCCAGATAAAAAAAAGCAGAGTAGGGAAAACTCTGCTTTTAAAAAGAAGCTGTAAGTTTACTTCCGTGTTATCGATCCAACACCTGAAACATTTGTCTTTGTATTTTGCGGGTTACCAAAATAATCGATTGAACCAACACCGGATACAGATGCATCTAAAAATTCTTTTGCATGAACTGTAGCACTAGCTGCTCCACTTACCGAGATGTAAACTTTATTAGCAATTAGGGAACGTGCATTTATACTACCTGCACCGGAAAGATCACTAAAGAATTTTTCAACCTCACCTTCCAGTTCGATGCTTCCTGCACCGGATAGATCGACTTCAAACCTATCCGTATTAATTCCAACTACTTCTATGTCATTAGCTCCTGAACATTCAATTGAGGTTAAATCTTTTGTAGTAATTTCAATAAGTAATTCCTTTCTAGGTGAAAGATTCTTTTTATTATCAATTATCAGGGTGTTCCCTTTTACTCTTGTTCTTATTAGAGAAAGTAAATTTTCTTCTGCTTTAATCCGCACAGAGGAAGATTCACCAACCTTTACTTTAATAGAATATGCCCCAGAAGCATCAATCTTAGTAAATTCTGCAACATTCCTATATTCAGTTTTTAGCCGTCCATTTCCTCTGACACCCCAAAAAGTACAGTTTGTTACCAAGATTGAAGTAATCAGAAAAATCAACGCAATTCGAAGTTTCATCTCAATTTCTCCAACATTTTGTTCTTTTAGACGCCAATTATCGGTTATATGTTACAAAATATTAAAAAATATTTCCACCGAATAGCTGTAAGTGATAAGATAATTTGAGAAATTTTTAATTTATTTATTAGATTACATACCAAATTATTAATCGTGATATGACAAACGAAGAGTTAAATAATCTTCAGGCAGAAGCATATGACCATTTATGGCATGGAAGATATCGTCTGGCTTTAAATGCAGCAATAAAACTTTGTGAATTCAGACCGAACGATAGCGAAGCAGTTATATGTGTTGCATGGGCATACCTCGAAAATGGAAATCCATCTAAGGCGATGGAATATGCTAATCTTGCTGTTGAACTTAAAGGTGATTCGCCTCGTACACGATTCTTTAGAGCCTATCTTTTAACACGGATGAGTATTTACGAAGGCGCAATTGCAGATATAGGTAAAAATATTGACAAGGAGAAAGAATTATTAAGCTGGACGTTAATTACAAAGGCACGTGCATATGCAGGATTAAAAAATTTTGATGAAGCTATTCAAGCTTTAGATAATGCTTCCCTATTAACTTCGTCAAATCATAAAATCCTAAAAGAACAAAAAGAATGGTTTATAAAAGCAAAGAGTATATTTAAAGATGAATATGAACTGAATTCAAAAAACATAACAGAATTTATTGCCGATGGTAAAGAAGCAATAAAAGCAAAAGAATACTGGTTCGCACTTTTTACAGCTCAAAAAGTATTGGCCCAGGATAAATTTAAAAATGACAAACTGGATGCCGCCCTTCTGGAAATTGAAGCATTGTATTTATTATTCCAATTCCGACCCGCTTATCAAAAAGCAATTAACCTGAAAAACAAATTTAAAGACAATGAAAAATTCAATCTGATATTTAATTCGCTTCAGAAGTTTGTAAATAATGAAGAAGAAACTGAAAAGGAGATTTCACCGCTAAGGAGAACTAAGACGGATATAGACTATACTAATAATGATAGCGTTCAACTCTCATTTCAGGAAATTGAATATAAATCGGAAACAATTTTCTATCCAAATGATTTTGCAGAACTTTTCTCTATTAAAATTTATGATTCTCTAAAAGACACAAGGGTTAGTGTAAGAGATTTTTATAAACATATTAATAAAAACATGCCCGGCATTGGTGTGGAAGTAATTTTTAATAATCCATTCCTGGATAAGGAGGACAAATCCTACAATTGTCATACGGTCTGGTATCTGAACGATTATGAGATTAATAGGAATAATTTCAGGTTGAATATACCGCGGAATTGGGATTCGGTTATATTCTCACAAACGATTAATTCTGATAATTCTGGTTGGGATCTTGGTCAGGCCAAGGTTGAGATATATATAAATAATTTTAAAGTTGGAGAAAGATCATTCGGTATCTGCCAATCTGCTACATCCGAACAAGAGATTGTAATTCCGCAGTTAACTCAAAGCAGTTTTAAAAAAGAAGACCAACCTGGTTCAAAAAAAATAATTCAACCAATTCAAACAAGCACTTTAGACCAATTGTTAGTTGAACTAGATTCATTTATAGGATTGACTAACATAAAACAAACTGTCCGGGATTTTATTTCGTATCTTCAATTTATTAATGAACGCAAGAAACACGGATTAAAGACGGACGAAAAGATTTCAATTAATGCCATCTTCCTTGGTAATCCCGGAACAGGTAAAACAACAATTGCACGATTGCTCGGACAGATTCTAAAAGCAATGGGTATTCTTTCATCAGGTCATGTAATCGAAGTTGATCGGTCAGGATTAGTAGGTCAATATATTGGTGAAACAGCACAAAAGGCAGAGAAGATTATAAATGATGCTATTGGCGGTTTATTGTTTATTGATGAAGCTTATACATTAATAAAAAAAGGCGGATCTGGTCAGGACTTTGGTCAAGAGGCAATAGATATTTTATTGAAACGTATGGAAGATAAAAAAGGTGAATTTGTTGTTATTGCCGCCGGATATACAGATGAGATGAGTGCGTTTCTTAATTCAAACCCGGGATTGAAATCTCGTTTTACTCATACATTTACTTTCGAAGATTATACACCGGATAATTACTTGAAATATTCAAGCTGAACCTTAAGAAAGATGATTATTCAATAACAAAATCAGCCGAAGAACTTCTCCGTAAAGAATTTATTAAGATGTACCGTAACAGAGATAAATCATTCGGTAATGCAAGACTGGTAAAAAATATTTTTGACGGCGCTAAATTGAATTTAGGCAAACGTGCTGTTTCATTACCACAAATAGACCGTACCAAGGAAATACTCAATACAATTACTGAGGATGACATAAGTCTTATCTTACAAAAAGCCACGGATAAAAAATTCGTACTTACTATCAACGAGGAAGTGTTATCGGAAGGATTAAAGGAATTAGATAATCTTGTTGGACTTGATAGTGTTAAAAAAGAAATTAATGATCTTGTAAAGCTTGCACGATTTTTTGCCGAGCAAGGTGAGGATTTGCGAGAGAAATTCGGAAATCATTATTTATTTCTCGGGAATCCCGGAACGGGTAAGACAACTGTTGCAAGAATATTCAGCAGAATTTTTTCTGCATTAGGAGTTTTATCGAAAGGACATCTTGTAGAGACTGATAGACAGGGACTTGTTGCCGGATATGTTGGTCAGACTGCAGAGAAAACATCTGCATTGATCGATAAAGCAATTGGTGGAACTCTATTTATTGACGAGGCATACGCCCTTGTAAAATCTGATGGTTCGGGTAGTGATTTTGGTAAGGAAGCTATCGACATTCTGTTAAAGCGGATGGAGGATGACCGTTCAAAATTTATTGTTATTGCCGCCGGTTATACTGAAGAAATGAAAAAATTTATTGCAAGTAATCCCGGTATGCAATCAAGGTTCAGTAAGTCCATTACATTCGAAGATTATTCTCCAAAGGAATTGATGGAGATAGTTCATAGAAGTCTTAGAAATGACAAAAAGAATATTTCAAAAGATGCCGATGATGCGCTATTCAAACACTTCAACGAGATTTACAAAGTACGTGATAAAAAATTCGGTAATGCAAGAATAGTTAGAAACATTCTTGATACAATAAGACAGAAAATGCTTTTGCGTATTGCTGATATTCCTCAAGCCGAAAGAACTGAAGATAAACTGAACACAATAATTCTGGATGACATTAAAGAATCGATCGAAATAAAAACCCAGGCAACCGAATACCAGGTTAAAGGAGATCCGTTAAAGCTTCAGGAGTATATAGATCAGTTAAATTCATTAGTCGGCCTCGTAAAAGTAAAAGAAAGTGTATTCAAATTGATAAGCGGCTCCAAAATTGCTCAGCTAAAACGTGAACGGGGTTTGCATGTTGTTGAGAGAAATTACAATGCATTCCTTGTCGGGAACCCCGGCACAGGTAAAACAACAGTTGCTAAATTAATAAGCCAGATTCTTAAAGAACTTGGTATTATTGATAAAGGGCATCTAATTGAAGTAACAAGAGCTGATCTAATTGGGGCATATCCTGAACAAACAATTGCTCAAACAGAAAATATTATAAAAGATTCTTTAGGCGGAACACTGTTTATTGAAGATG